>NZ_CAXAOJ010000011.1:0-185827 GCF_963970945.1 Pseudomonas sp. RA_5y_Pfl1_P24
GGGCTTCGATGAACTGAAGCAACTCGCTGTCGAATCCCGCATAACTCTTTGTTTACCAAGGAGTTTTCCGTTTCGACTGCGCCGGAAGTGGGGCGAATTATAGACTTCCAGAATCTGCCGTCAACCCTTAATTTGGTTTTTCTATCAAAGAGGCTGAAAACCTCAAAACCCGCGCTCTGTAAGTGGCCTACCAGGATAATTGAGCAATATATTGCTCAACCTCCAACAGTTAAGCATCATAGCGCCGACGCCTCTCTTAATATGACCTCGGACGTACACCCAATGAATACCTCCCCCCGCAGCCTGGCCTCGACATTGTTCCCTGTCGGCCTGTTGCTGATCGCCATGGCTTCCATACAGTCCGGCGCCTCGCTGGCCAAGAGCATGTTCCCTATCGTCGGCGCACAAGGCACTACGACTCTGCGTCTGATTTTCGCCAGTGTGATCATGCTACTTCTATTGCGTCCTTGGCGCGCCAAACTGACGGCCAAATCCCTGCGCACGGTGATCGTCTACGGAATGGCACTCGGCGGCATGAACTTCCTCTTCTATATGTCCTTGCGCAGCGTGCCCCTGGGTATTGCGGTGGCCCTGGAATTCACCGGGCCGCTTGCCGTGGCGATCTACGCCTCGCGTCGAGCGGTGGACTTTCTGTGGATAGCCCTCGCGATCACCGGCCTGCTTCTATTAATCCCAATGGGTGACGCCAGCAGCGGCATCGACTTGTTAGGCGCAGGCTACGCCTTGGGAGCTGGGGTCTGCTGGGCGCTCTACATTCTGTATGGCCAGAAAGCCGGTAATGACAACGGCGTACAAACCGCCGCCCTCGGCGTGATGATTGCCGCATTGTTTGTCGCACCGATCGGCATCGTCCATGCAGGCAGCGCGTTACTGACTCCCGCACTGATCCCGGTCGCCATCGGTGTCGCTATCCTGTCCACCGCCCTGCCCTACACCCTGGAAATGGTCGCACTGACGCGCCTCCCCGCCCGCACCTTCGGCACCCTCATGAGCATCGAACCGGCGTTTGGCGCGCTCTCTGGCCTGTTCTTCCTGCACGAGCACCTGTCCTTGGCGCAGTGGCTGGCAATTACTTGCATCATTCTGGCCTCCGTAGGTGCCACGGTAACGATGCGCAGCGAGTCAAAGCCATTGGTTCCGGCGGATTGAAACCTGTTTGAATGTAGCTCTGGCATTTAGCGCGCATTTAGGCCATGTTTAAGCCGTAAACGAATGTCTTTCATGGAGAATTTCGACAAGGACAGCGCGAACGCGACACCCGAGAGCAAGTAGAGCAAGCTTCACTCTTTGCGAGGCGGCTATTAAGGATAGGAATGAAGCGAATTTTGATACTGTTAATGGTCATGGCCATTGCTGGCTGCGCCGCGACCACCAAGACAGAAGTAAAACGTGGCAAAAAAGGGCTGCATATCAACTGTTCCGGCCTGTCTTCTTCCTGGGACCAGTGCTACACCAGTGCTACCAACGCCTGCGGCGCCAAGGGCTACCGGGTAATCGCAAAGTCCGGTGACAATTCCGAGGAGCCAGGGGACTACCCCTTCGGCCTCAACCCTGCCGGCTACGCCAGCCGCAGCATGATCGTCATCTGTAAGTAATCGCTTGAGCAGTCACCTCCTGGCTGCTCACATCTAATTCCCGGCACAAACCGACCCTTTACACAGCTGCGTCTAAACGCCTGCTCGACATTCGAGCCAAGGAAGTTCCCATGACGCACAACAAGAAAATCGTCTTGGTAGTAGGCGCCGGAGATGCAACCGGCGGCGCCATTGCCAAACGCTTCGCCCGCGAAGGCTACGCTGCCAGTATGACCCCGAGGTCTTGGATGCCGTGCTTGCCGAGCACGGTTTCGATCCAGAAAACGTCCTGGCCCTGGCAAACGACGAAGCTGTAAAGGCGGCCCTCAAGGACAACACCGAACAGGCCGTTAACCGCGGCGCGTTCGGTGCACCCTGCATGTTTGAAGACAGCCAGCTGTTCTTCGGTCAGGACCGTTTGGAGTGTGTGCGCGAAGCCCTGAGTTAGATGTCGACAATATAGCCGGCGCCCTGATCAAGGCGCCGGAACGGCAAGTGATCAGATAGCCGCCGTACGCACCCGCAGCCATTCAAGCGCGGCGCCACTGAGCAATGGGCTTAAGCGCTCACGCACTTCGGCGTGGTAAGCGTTGAACCACTCACGCTCGTCCGCCGTCAGCAGCGACGGTTCCAGACAGCGCGTGTCGATCGGGCACAAGGTCAGGGTTTCAAACTTGAGGAATTCGCCGAACTCGGTCTTGCCCGCTTCGCGGTTCAACACCAGGTTCTCGATACGCACGCCCCAACGCCCCGGACGGTAAGTGCCTGGCTCAATTGAGGTGATCATCCCCGGCTGCATCGCCGTTTGCGGAGCAGTCGCAGCCTGGTAGGCAATCACTTGCGGACCTTCATGCACGTTGAGGAAATAGCCTACACCGTGCCCGGTACCGTGGCCGTAGTCCACGCCTTCGGCCCAGATCGGCGCGCGAGCAATGGCGTCCAGCAGCGGTGACAAGATGCCTTTTGGGAAATGCGCACGGGACAACGCAATCACACCTTTGAGCACACGGGTGCAGTCACGTTTCTGCTCTTCACTCGGCGTACCGATAGGCACCATCCGGGTGATATCCGTGGTTCCACCCAGGTACTGGCCACCCGAATCAATCAGCAACAGGCCATCGCCTTCGATCAGCGCGTGCTCCTCTTCAGTGGCGTGGTAGTGCGGCATCGCACCGTTGGCATTGTACGCGGCGATGGTGTTGAAACTCAGCGACACATAACCCGGGCGACGGGCGCGCGCAGCGGTCAGGTGTTCGTCGATGGTCAGTTCGGTTATGCGCTCACGGCCCAGCGCACTGTCCAGCCAGGCGAAGAATTCGCACAAGGCCGCGCCGTCCTGCTCCATGGCTTGGCGAATGTGCTCCGCGTCGGCCAGGCTTTTGCGGGATTTGGCCAATGTGGTCGGGTTGAGTCCTTCGACCAGCTTGACACCGGTATCAAGGTTTTCCAGCAAGCCGGCGGTGACGCGCGCTGGGTCGACCTTTAAACTGGCGCCCGCCGGCACCGCGCGCAACGCCTCTGCCACTTCGCTGTAATCGCGCAGTGTCACGCCATCCTGCTCCAACACTGCCCGCAACTCGGCATCGACTTTGCTCAATGCCACAAACAGCGTGGCCTGCTGTTGATTGATCAACGCAAAGGACACAAACACCGGATTGAACGAAACATCACCACCGCGCAAATTGAACAGCCAAGCAATGTCATCCAGGGTGGCGATGAAATGCCAGTCGGCGCCCTTCTCTTTTAAGCTGGCGCGCAGTGCCGCGAGTTTTTCGCCACGGCTGACGGTGGCTTGCGGTGGCAGGTGTTGATAGATCGGTTGGTTCGGCAGCGCCGGGCGGTCTTTCCAGACCTCACTCAGCAGGTCGATATCAGTACGCAGCTGTGCACCGCGCTCCGCCAATTTTCCGCCCAGGGTACGTGCCGAGGCCACGGCCATCACCGCACCATCCACCGCCACCACACCATCTTCCGGCGTTTGCTCGGCCAACCACTCCAGCGGGCCAGGTTGGCCCGGTTGCAGCTTCACCAATTCGATGCCGCTGCCCTTGAGTTCCTTGGTGGCCTGCTCCCAGTAACGGCTGTCGGCCCACACACCGGCGAAATCCGCAGTGACAATCAGCGTTCCCACCGAGCCATGAAACCCCGATAACCATTGCCGCCCCTGCCAGTAACCCGGCAAGTACTCGGACAAGTGTGGGTCGGCCGACGGCACCAGCAAGGCATGAATGCCCTCGCGGCTCATCAGTTCACGTGTATGCGCCAGGCGCTGGGTAACCGTTCCATGGGTCAAAGGCTGCGTACTCATTGTGTCTCCTGCTAACCACGAATAATTATTATGTGTTGCGATAGGTGAATCAGACCGCCCAGAACGCCGGCTCGCAGGCCAGGGCAGCCTTGATCAATTGCACCGCCTGGTCGATATCCTGCTCGGTGGTAAACCGGCCCAGGCTCAAGCGAATGGTACGGCCAGCACTGCGAGCATCATGGCCCAGCGCCAACAACACATGGGACGGTGCATTGCTCGCCGAATTGCAGGCCGAGGTCGCAGAAAATGCGATCCCCGCACTCAGCGCAGCGGAGTTGAATTCGCCTTCACTGAACGTGAGGCTCAGGGTGTGGGGAATACGTTGTGTAGCGCTGCCATTCAGGCGCACGCCCGCCACCGATGCCAACTGATCCAGCAAGCGCTGGCGCAAGGCGACGATCACTGCTTTTTCCTCTGCAAAAGACGCCGCCGCCAGGGCGAACGCAGTGCCCATGCCGGCGATCTGGTGAGTTGCCAGGGTGCCGGAGCGCAGGCCGCCTTCGTGCCCACCGCCGTGAATCTGCGCCAAGACTTTCTGCTGCGCCCGCGGCCCGACATATAAAGCGCCGATACCTTTGGGGCCATACAGCTTGTGGGCGGAAAACGACATCAGGTCCACCGGCCACTGCGACAGGTCGATCGCCACCTTACCCGCGCCTTGCGCCGCATCCACATGCAACAGCGCGCCATGCTCATGCACGCGAGCGCCGATGGCCGGGATATCGTTGAGGGTGCCCAGTTCGTTATTGACCAGCATCAGCGACACGAGGAAGGTGTCTTCGCGCAACGCTTCGCTGACCGCTTCGGCACTGATCAACCCATCCGCGTCCGGCACCAGGTAGGTCACGGCCACGCCGGCTTCCTGCAACTGCCGTGCGGTATCCAGCGTGGCCTTGTGTTCGATCTGGCTGGTGATGATATGCCCGCCCGCCACACCCCGCGCCTGGGCCACGCCCTTGATCGCCAAGTTGTTGGACTCAGTGGCGCCAGACGTCCAGACGATTTGCTCGGAATGGGCACCGACCAGTTCGGCCACTTGGCGACGCGCCTGTTCAACCGCTTGCCGGGCCGCTTGGCCGAACGCATGGGAACTGGACGCAGGGTTACCGAAGTTGGCATTGAAGCCCAGACACTCGACCATCACCTGGATGACTCGCTCATCTACCGGGGTAGTGGCGGCGTAGTCGAAATACAACGGACGTTTATTCATGACGTTAAAAACTCGCAGAGCAGGTTCCCGAGAGCAGCGTCTCAGGGGCAACGACCGGAACAGAGGTCGTCAGGTTTAACCGATCGGATGCCATTAAAGAAGGACCACTTTATGAAAATGTGCGTAGGAAGGCTCCTGAAATTCAGCTTAACAGGCTGAAGTGGAGCCATGGCAAACAAAAAGCCCGAGGTTCCTTAAAGGAAGCCTCGGGCTTTTTGCCGCTGAGCGCAGGCTCAACTGGGACGACCATGCAGGGTCACGCTGCGTTCGGCGTTCATTTCACCCTGGCGATCAAAGCCGAAAGGTTTCTTTGGTTGACCGATCAATGCGGCGCGCTGCTGTTGATACTCATCAAACGAAAAACCACGACGGCTCAACGCTTCCAGGGACAACTCTTTGGTTTCTTCCGCTGTGTAAGGACGCAATTCCGGCGAAGGATGGGTCGCACATCCGGCGAGGACAGAGCTGACAATCAATAAGCAAACAGCGAGGAATCGGTTCATGGCGGTGGCCCTGCAGAGGAGGTTTCGAGTCAATGAACACAGGCTACTCCCGCCCTCGCACGGTGAAAAATCACCTCCCGTGATAGTTGCTATCAACCGCCAAGGCACCTCTGATAGCGATGCCTTAATATTTCTTTATGATCTATAAATATAGAAATACATTCATTTACGGAATAAATACAACCCCCTATAAATGTCGCTACGCCTCATCGGCACTGTTGCTTATGCAACTGCTGCCCAGGCAACAGCCGATCAACAAATCACCCGTCAGACAACAGCAGCATTTTCAGCAGTGAGCCTGCAACCCACGCCAATCAGGGCCTGAACCCGTTGGTACAGCTCCTGCTCAACCGGTGTACTCCACCTGCGACAAACCACTGTTGAAAAAGGAACTGTTCATGACCCGTCCCCTGAATGTCGTTGCCCTCTACGGCGGAACCTGGCGCCCGTCTCGTACCCTCGTGCTGACTCAAGCCGTACTGGCTGAACTGGCCACCTTGCTGCCGATCCAGACCACCCTGATCGAACTAGGTGACATTGCGCGGCCGTTGGGCGGTGCTCTGTCGCGTGATGAACTGCCCGCTGAAGTCGAATCCCAACTGTTGGCCATCGAACAAGCCGAGCGGCTGATCGTCGCCCCGCCGGTCTATCGCGGTTCGTACCCAGGCTTGCTCAAGCACCTGTTTGATCTGGTCGGCCTCAACGCCTTGATCAACACAACGGTATTGCTGGCTGCCACGGCATGTGATCGTGCACGAGAGCGAAGAGGACGCCTGGAACGCCGCCGACAAGTTGATCGAGCCCATCAGCGACGAAGGCCTGAGTGCAATGAAGGCTAAATAGACATTGAGGAACACCGTTTGATAGCCAAACCCCACAGCGTCCTGCCTTCCCCTTTGCACACCGCCAAAGTAGCCGCCACCCGCCAGGGCCTGGAACTCTGCAGCCGCCTGTTCAAAGTCACCGGCGCGCGCTCCACCCACGCTTCGCTGCGCCTGGACCGTCACTGGCGCACCCTGCGCGCGCAAACCCTGCACGACCCGATGGACTACGAGCTCCATGAACTGGGGATTGGGCATTGAACCAGTCCCTGCCGATTCCAACGTTCTATTCCTAAGAGAGGTGCCCATGCAGCTTTTGACCTTACCGCCCTCGCCCGCCCTTGCGACGTCGATCCGCGCCACGGCACAGGTCTTCGAAGACCCGAAATCCCAGGCGCTGCTCGACCACATCCAGCAAGTGGCGCCCAGCGAAGCCAGCGTGCTGATCATCGGCGAGACCGGCACCGGTAAAGAGTTGGTGGCGCGTCACATCCATAACCTCAGCGCGCGGCGTAACCGGCCGTTCGTGGCGGTGAACTGTGGGGCGTTCTCCGAATCTTTGGTGGAAGCCGAACTGTTTGGTCATGAAAAAGGCGCCTTTACCGGCGCCCTCAGTGCCAAGGCAGGCTGGTTTGAGGAGGCCGACGGCGGCACCTTGTTCCTCGATGAGATCGGCGATTTGCCGATGGCGATCCAAGTCAAGCTGCTGCGCGTCCTACAAGAGCGCGAAGTGGTTCGCCTGGGTTCGCGCAAGAGCATTGCGATTGATGTGCGGGTGCTTGCCGCGACCAACGTGCAACTGGAAAAAGCCATCAACGCCGGGCATTTCCGCGAAGACCTCTACTACCGTCTCGACGTGGTCAGCCTGGAACTCAGCCCGCTGCGTGACCGTCCAGGCGATATCCTGCCGCTCACCCGGCACTTCATCGAAGCCTACAGCCAGCGCCTTGGCTATGGCCCGATCACCATCAGCCGCGAAGCCGAGCACAAACTCAAAAGCTACAGCTGGCCGGGCAATATCCGCGAACTGGAGAACGTGATTCACCACACCCTGTTGATCTGCCGCAACGGCCTGATCGAACGCGACGATTTGCGCCTGTCGAACCTGCGCATCGAGCGCCAGGACGACAGCCAGCACGGCACCGACAACAGCGCCGAAGCATTGCTGGCGCGTGCGTTCCAAAAACTGTTCGAAGTACAGGCCGGGGCCCTGCATGAAAAGGTTGAAGACGCCCTGCTCCGCGCCGCCTACCGTTTCAGCCATTACAACCAGGTGCACACCGCCCATCTGTTGGGCCTGAGCCGCAACGTCACGCGCAGCCGCTTGATCAAGATCGGCGAGTTGGCGGTCAACAAACGCCGCCCCGGCGAGAACGTGCAAGGCGAGCGCATGCTGCACTTATCCATTTAGGCGGCAGTGCAGCGCGTTGTCATGGCTGCGCTCAAAACTGCGCAGCACCTGGAACGAACCAAAGGTCACGGCGGTCGCCTGGTGGGCGCGAATCAGCGTCCAGAAATCTTCCTCACCGTGCTCAAAGCACTTGAATGCCGCCTCGCCGTCTTCACGCGTACGCCATTGCAGATAATTCAACACCCGCCGCCCATCATCGCTGACCTGCACGCTTGCGTTGATGAAACCACCATGGCCTTGGGCCAGACGCTCACTCTGGGTGCTCAAGGCTGCCACCAGGGCGAATTGTTTCTGGGGCTCGATCTGAAACTCGATCAACTGAGTGAAACTGCGATTTTTCTCTGATACCTGCATGAACACTCCCCTTTCTCTGTAGGCAGAATCTTGTGATTCGATGCCACGCAGGGTAAAACCTCTAGTTAAGTCAAGGTCAAGCGGAGTTTGGGGATTTTTGCATGATGACTAAAGAACTCACCGTCGGCCAGTTGGCTGCGCGCAGCGGTGTGGCCGTCACGGCCCTGCACTTCTACGAGGCCAAGGGGCTGATCAAGAGCAATCGCACCGCGGGCAACCAACGCCGTTATCCACGGGATGTGTTGCGGCGCGTGGTGGTGATCAAGATCGCCCAGCGCCTGGGGATTCCGCTGGCAACCATTGGTGACGCGTTGCAAACCTTGCCGGATGGACGCACGCCCAACGCTCAGGATTGGGAGCGGTTGTCGGCGCTGTGGCGGGAGGACCTGGATGAGCGCATCAATAAGCTGATGCTGCTGCGGGACAAGCTCAGTGGTTGTATTGGCTGTGGGTGCCTGTCGATGGAAGCGTGCCCGTTGCGTAATCGGGATGATCAGCTCGGTGAGCGCGGGCCGGGGGCGCAGTTGCTGGAGCCCACCACACAACAACGCTGAAGTGATAACACAGCGCCCACATTTGGATAGAGGTGTGTCAGGGGTTGGCTTGCAGGTGCAGGCGTTCGAACGGCTGAATGTGAACCTGAAACATTTTCTTTCATATCTGGGTTAGGGATTTCTCATTCTCATCCGTCTTAACTTAGATACAGCCTGTCGCGTCAGCAAAAGCTACGACTGGCCTTTTCTGGGCCTTTACTGCCCCCTCCAACCAAGACCCTCATTCACATGTCGAAGAAGTCACGCTCCAAACTCTGGTTTCTCGTGCATAGCTGGCTGGCATTGCCCATCTGGTTTTTTGTACTGATCGTCTGCGTCACCGGCACCCTGGCGGTGGTCAGCCAGGAGATCGTCTGGCTGGCCAACCCGGATATCCGTGCGAGCAAGCCGACGGACGACGCCGAGCCACTGAGCTACGACCAAGTGATCGCCGCGATCAAGCGCGAAGAGCCCCAGGTGTTCGTCCAGTCGATCAGCCGGCCCGACGAATCCCATTTCGCCCTCAGCGTCGACCTCAGCTACCCCGACGGGCGTTCCGTGGAGGTTTACGTCAACCCTTACACCGGAGCGATCCAGGGCATCGGCCCGTCCTTCAACTTTCAGCAATTCACACGCGCCCTGCACGGCTGGTGGCTGGTGCCGTTTACCAATGGCTACAGCTGGGGCTGGTATTTGGTGTCGGCGCTCGGCATCCCGCTGCTGGCGTCGCTGGTCACCGGATTGGTGGTGTACAAGAAGTTCTGGAAGGGTTTCCTGCGCCCGACCCTGCGCGTGCGCCATGGCGCGCGGATATTCTGGGGGGATTTCCACCGCTTGAGCGGTATCTGGTCAATCTGGTTTATCGCAGTGATTTCTGTCACCGGGATCTGGTTCTTGATCCGGGCGATCCTGGGCGACAACCAGATTTCGATTTCCACCGAACCCGTCATCCCAGTAATCGCCCGGGAGAAAGTGCCGATGTCGGCGCCAGGCGTGCCAGCGCCGATGATCCCGGTAGACGAGGCGATCAAGATCGCCACCCAGCGTATTCCTGGCCTGGAGCCGAGCTTCATCAGCCTGCCGCTCAATGCCTACAGCCACCTGCAGATTGGCGGGCGGGGCTGGTACCCACTGATGTTCCAGACCGCGCAAATCAACCCGTATGACGGCGAAGTCGCTGCGGCGCATTTGCTGTCCGACCGTTCAAAGCTGGAGTTCGTCACCGAATCCATGCGCCCGCTGCACACCGGCGACTTTGGCGGGCTGTGGATCAAACTGATCTGGGCGTTCTTCGGCCTGGTCATGAGCATGATGGTGTTGAGCGGCCTGCTGATCTGGACCAAGCGCACCGCCCTGGCCACCCTCAATGCGCTCAAGCGTGAAGCCAAGACCCCGCGCAAGCCTGTTTCCATCCCGGCCAGGCAGGCTGAAACCTCGCAGGCCCAAACATGAGCAAGGTCGCTACCGCAAAGCCATCGCCGCTGCGAGCCTTCTGGCTGAAATGGCGTTTCCACATCAATGTGCTGTTGTTGCTCGTGCCCCTGGGCTTCATGCCCAAGTACTTCGCCGACGCGGCGCTGTTTCGCGGCGACACCGGCATCGGCGAGCGCGTGGCCGGTGAAGTGCAGGTCGGGCCCTGGAGCCTGACCCTCGCCGAATTTCGTAATGAAGGCCCGCGCCCAGACCCGGCCGGCCCGATGAAGTTTTTCAACGCTGCCCTGTGCGCCACCTGCGCCGACCAAGTCAAGGCCACCTACCTGCGTATCGGTAAGCCGCGCAGCCTGAGGGCCGCCGGGGTGATCTTCTTCGGTACGCCGTACCGCATGGGCGCTGCCCTGCCGATCCCGGAACGCACACCAGCCGACGCCGAACTGTGGGTCACCATGGAAGGCTGGGACGGCGCTATGCACCAGGGTTCCATCCCGTTGAACCAGGCCTCGCCTGCCACCATTGCCTGGCTGAACAAGCAAGGAGTTAAACCATGACTTTGATGCGCCTGACCCGCGCCTGTGCCGTCCTATTGGCGTGCGCCGGTTTCAGTACGGTCACCCTGGCCCACAACCCGATGTGCGAGTGCAAGGAAATTCCCGGCGAGCAGGTCCAGTGCAAAGGCGGTTTCTCTGACGGTAGCGGCGCGCCTGGCGTGACCCTGGACGTGATCGGCTATGACGAAACCATCCTGGTGCCCGGCAAGCTTGGCGAAGACTCGACCCTGACCTTCAAGAAGCCGTCCGCCGAGTTCTATGTGCTGTTTGATGCAGGCCCGGGCCACGTGGTGGAAATCGACCAAGCGGATATCCAGCCGCAATGAGTACCACACAGGTTGTACGCCCCGCCGGTGCCGGTCACGAAACCCTCTACGTGCTGCTGTTGTGCCTGATCATCCTTGCGGTGGCCGGCACGGTGGTGGCCCTGCACGGTGAAACCCAGGAAGTCGCGGCCGTGCCCAGCCACCAGTTGGACGCACGTCGCGACCTGAGCGCCGCCGAGCAAGGCATCTACGCCGACCTGCGAGTGACCCTGGATGAGATCCAGCTGTTGCAGCAGGAGCAAAGCGCGCTTCCCACACCGGCGTATCTGGCCGAAGAAGGCTTCGCGCCGTTTGCCCAGGACGCCAGCTCGGTCAGCCGTGGCGATCATCGCTGGCAGTTGCTGGAACCCTCGGCCTACCTGGGGTTGAGCCAAGTGCCCGGCACCAGCGGCTCGCTGCTCATGCGCGTGCACGGTGCCGAACCGGATATCTGGCTCAACCGGCAAGCCAACCTCGCCGCCCCTTCCGACCTCACTGACCAGGCGCTGATCGCGGCCGGCTGGCAGCAGGTGGTCGCGCAATTCGATGCCGGCGTCACACGCCAGCACCGTCACTGAACGAGAAGACCGATTGCCCATGTCTATTTCATCTCCCCTGTTGCGCCTGTTGCTGGTTGGCCTGTTCAGCCTGATGCTCGCCCCCCTGGCCAATGCACTCTCTAACCCAGAGCCGGCTAAACGCCTGCGTATCGGCATCACGCTTCACCCTTACTACAGCTACGTGGCCAATATCGTCGGCGACAAGGCCCAGGTGGTGCCGCTGATTCCGGCCGGTTTCAACCCGCATGCCTACGAGCCGCGCGCCGAGGACATCAAGCGCATCGGCACCCTGGACGTGATCGTGCTCAACGGCGTCGGCCATGATGATTTCGCCGACCGCATGATCGCCACCAGCGAGCGCCCGGATATTCCAGTGATCGAAGCCAACGCCAATGTGCCGCTGCTGGCCGCCACCGGGAATGCTGCGCGCGGTGCGGGCAAGGTGGTCAACCCGCACACCTTCCTGTCGATCAGCGCATCGATTGCCCAGGTCAACAACATCGCCCGCGAGCTGGGCAAGCTCGACCCGGACAACGCCAAGACCTACACCCAGAACGCCCGCGCCTACGGCAAGCGCCTGCGCCAGATGCGCGCCGATGCCCTGGCCAAGTTGACCAGCGCGCCCAACCCGGACCTGCGCGTGGCCACCGTGCACGCGGCCTACGACTACCTGCTGCGCGAATTCGGCCTGGAAGTCACCGCCGTGGTCGAACCGGCCCACGGCATTGAGCCAAGCCCCAGCCAGTTGAAGAAAACCATTGATGAACTACGCGCCCTGGACGTGAAGGTAATCTTCTCGGAGATGGACTTCCCGTCCACCTACGTCGACACCATCCAGCGTGAGTCCGGGGTCAAGCTGTACCCGCTGTCGCATATTTCCTACGGCGAATACAGCGCTGAAAAGTACGAAGTGGAAATGACCGGCAACCTCAACACCGTGGTCCGCGCAATCCAGGAGTCCGGGTCATGACCGCGGCGCAGCAACTCAATGCGGTCAGCGTCGGTCCGACGCTGGCGTTCGACAAGGTGTCACTGACCTTGGGTCGCACTGTGATCCTTGATGACGTGAGTTTTCAGGTACAGCCGGGCAGCATCCATGCGCTGGTCGGCCCCAACGGCGGTGGCAAAAGCTCGCTGATCAAGACCCTGCTGGGGCAAACGCCGCATCAGGGACGGCTGAGTCTGCATTGGCCGACCACGCCCGGCACCACCGGCTATGTGCCTCAGGCCCTGGAGTTCGACCGTGGTTTGCCGATGACCGTTGATGATTTCATGGCGGCCATGTGTCAACGGCGCCCTGCATTTCTTGGCCTGTCAAAACATTACACCGGCGCGATGGGTGATGCGCTCGAGCGCGTTGGCATGCAGGACAAACGCAAGCGGCGCATGGGTGCCCTGTCCGGCGGTGAACGCCAGCGCGTGTTGTTGGCCCAGGGATTGATCCCGGCGCCGCAACTGCTGGTACTGGATGAACCGATGTCGGCGCTCGACGAAGCCGGAATCCAAGTGTTCGAACGCCTGCTGAGTGACTGGCGTCTGGCAGGGATCACCGTACTGTGGATCGAGCATGACCTGGAAGCCGTGGGCCGCCTGGCCGACCGCGTCACAGGCCTGAACCGCCGCGTGCTGTTCGACGCCACGCCCAAAGAGGCGCTGACCCCGGATCGCCTGCTGACCCTGTTCTCCACCCACCCTCGGAGCCCGGCGCAATGAGTTATGAAGCCTTTCGCTTGATGGTCCAGGGCTGGGCCTCTTCCGGTTATCTGCCGGAGGCGCTGGCCTACGGGTTTGTGGTCAACGCACTGCTCGCCGGTCTGCTGATCGGCCCAGTGCTGGGTGGTTTGGGCACGCTGGTGGTGGTCAAGCGCTTCGCGTTTTTCTCCGAAGCGGTCGGCCATGCCGCGCTGACCGGCGTGGCCGTGGGCATTCTGCTGGGCGAACCCTACACCGGGCCCTATGGCAGCCTGTTCGGCTACTGCCTGCTGTTCGGCATTCTGCTCAACTACCTGCGCAACCGAACCGGCCTGGCGCCGGACACCTTGATCGGTGTGTTCCTGTCGGTGTCACTGGCATTGGGTGCGAGCCTGTTGCTGATCCTGGCCGGCAAGATCAACGTGCATATTCTGGAGAACGTGCTGTTCGGCTCGGTGCTGACGGTCAATGGCAATGACTTGCTGGTGCTGGCGATTGTCGGCTCGTTGGTGATGGCCCTGGCCTTGCCGCTGTACAACCGCATCATGCTGGCCAGCTTTAACCCGCAACTGGCGGCAGTGCGCGGGGTGGCGGTGAAGACCCTGGATTACTTGTTCGTGATTCTGGTGACACTGATCACCGTCGCGGCGGTGAAGGTCATCGGCGCGATCCTGGTAGGCGCGCTGTTGGTGATTCCGGCCGCAGCGGCGCGCCTGCTGAGCCAGTCGCTCAAGGGGTTCTTCTGGGTCTCGGTGGTGATTGCCACCGTCAGCACACTGTGCGGGATCCTGCTGCCGATCATCTTCGACCTGCCGATCCCATCCGGCGCCGCGATCATTCTGGTTGCCGGTATCGCCTTCGCCCTGGCCGCCATCGCGCGCGGCACGGTGCCCAGCCTCAAAGGGAATTTTGGATAATGCGTCCTGTCGTTCGTCCATTGGCCCTGGCCATCGCTTATTTGATCAGCACTTCGGCACTGGCTGTCGACGGTGCAGAACCCAAGACCCTCAAAATCCATCCCGGACTGGGTCATGCCGCACTGAGCAAGGCCAAGTCTGTACAACCGGTGAAGGTCCTTGCCTCGCTGCCGATCACCTACGGCCTGGCCGAGGTGCTGCTCAAAGGCACCAATGTGCAGTTGGAGCGCGCCGCCCCGGCCAACCTGCCCGGTTCGCGGCAGGTGTCCTACTTCACCGGTCGTGGCGCGCCGGCATTGAGCGCGTTGGCGCTGGACGCCGACGCCACTATTGGCCTGCGCTCGCTGTGGGCCGATGACCCGCTGTACCCAGTGGCGCGCCGCAGCAATATCCGCATCGTCGAAGTCGACGCCGCCCGCCCGGTGGACGGCGGCTTGCCGGGCATCGCCGTGCAGCCTGGCGTCACCGATGGCTTGAACAGCCAGCCATGGCAGTCGAGTAACAATATGGGGCGCATGGCCGATGTATTGGCCGCGGACCTGAGCCGCCTGGCCCCCGACGCCAAGCCGACGATCGACGCCAACCTTGCCGCCCTCAAGCAGCGCCTGCTCAAACTCAGCGCCGACAGCGAAGCGCGGCTGGCCAAGGCGGATAACCTCAGCGTGGTCAGCCTTAGCGACCACTTTGCGTATCTGGTCAGCAGTTTGAACCTGGAAGTGCTCAGCACCGATGCCCGCCCAGACGCCGACTGGACGCCTGAGGCGTTGCAGAAACTCAGCGCCGAGTTGAAGGACAACGATGTCGCGGTGGTGCTGCATCATCGTCAGCCGAGTGAAGCGGTGAGGGCCGCTGTTGCGGCGGGGGGAGCGGGATTGTTGGTCCTGAATGTCGACGGTGCAGAGCCGGTGACGGAGTTGGAGACCAATGTGGATCAGGTGATCACGGCACTCACCCCCTGACGACGCACCGATCGGTCATGCCTGGCACGGTTCAACTGTGGTGTGTCATTCAGCACGGTGCGCGGCTACACAACATCCACGCCGACGTGGATGGCATCATGCCGCCAGAACTCCAGGTCGCAGTCGATCAGCCTGTGGTGCTGGTCATAATTGACCCGGGCTATCCGCAAGCCCGGGCTGCCGACCGACACGCGCAACGCAGCGGCAGCCTCTACCGGCAGTGACGTCGGCACGATCTCGAAACGCACCCGACCATAGTGCAAGTCGTACTTGCGCGCATACAGTTCGGTCATCGACTGGTTCAGGTCGCAGTCCAGAATGCCCGGAAAATACTGCGGGTTCAGGTAGTGCTCCACATACAACACCAAACGTCCATCAATCCGCCGGCCCCGGCAGATCTGGATCACGCGGGACAACGCCGGCAACTGCAACCACGCACACACCGCCGCCGACGCCGGTTGCAGCCGTGCAGAGATCACTTCAGTGGAGGCCACTCGCCCCTGGTCGCTGACCATGGCGTGAAAGTGGCTGCGCTGCATCAGGTTGTAGGCCAGCCGTGGCGGCGAGACAAACCAGCCGCGACGTTCCTCACGATAGATCTGCCCTTGGGCCTCCAGTTGTAACAAGGCTTCCCGCACGGTAATCCGGGTGGTACCAAACAACTCGCTGAGCTTGCGTTCGGCGGGCAGTTTGCTTGCAGGCGGCAGCAGGCCATGGTCGATCTGCTCTTGCAGCGCCAGGCCGATGGATGTCACCGCCTTGATTGCCTCATCACGCATCAACGTTACCTATCTGGACTAGACCAGCACCGATCAGGTGCACAAACCGCTTCTTAATTGGGCTTGCGCTGCTGCGTGCCAGCCTAGGCATTACAGATGACCGACAGATGACAGGCCGCGTCGATCCCGCGCAGCACACCCTGCAATACATCGGCCAAGTCCAACCGTAGCGGGCACTTGGACGTGGTCTACGCTAAGCCTGCGCGCTGCGACATCCGCGCTTTGAAAACGACATCGACATGAAACTGTCATCCATCGCGTCTAGATTGGCTCAGGTATTGCTCTGACCTAGACCAACAACACCGTAGAAAAAACCGCCGCGTTGAAAACGCCCAAAGGAGCTTCGGATGAAACAGCTTTTCCTGGCATCACTGTTAGGCTCGACCATTGCCATGTGCACCGCCGCCATGGCCGCTGATACCGATCTAAAAACTCTGGAAGCCGCCGCGAAAGCGGAAGGCGCCGTCAACAGCGTCGGCATGCCCGATGACTGGGCCAACTGGAAAGGCACCTGGGAAGACCTGGCCAAGACCTACGGCCTCAAGCACATCGACACCGACATGAGCTCGGCCCAGGAAATCGCCAAGTTCAAGGCCGAAAAAGACAACGCCAGTGCCGATATCGGCGACGTGGGCGCGGCCTTCGGCCCGATTGCGGTGAAGCAGGAAGTCACCCAGCCGTATAAACCGTCCACCTGGGCCCAGATTCCAGATTGGGCGAAAGACAAAGACGGTCACTGGGCCCTGGCCTACACCGGCACCATCGCGTTTATCGTCAACAAAAAGCTGCTGCACGGTTCCGAGGTGCCTACCAGTTGGGCCGACCTACAGACCGGCAAATACAAAGTGTCCGTCGGTGACGTAAGCACCGCGGCCCAGGCCTCCAACGCGGTACTCGCCGCCGCCATCGCCAACAAAGGCGACGAGAAGAACATCGGCCCAGGCCTGCAATTTTTCACCAAAATAGCCCAGCAAGGCCGTCTCGGCCTCTCCAACCCGACCATCGCCACCATGGAAAAAGGCGAAGTCGAAGTGGGTATCGTCTGGGACTTCAACGGCCTCAGCTACAAGGCCAAGATGGCCAACCCGGATGACTACGTGGTGCTGATCCCATCGGACGGTTCGGTTAAATCCGGCTACACCACCATCATCAACAAATACGCCAAGCACCCGAACGCCGCCAAGCTGACTCGCGAATACATCTTCAGCGATGCCGGCCAGCTCAACCTGGCGAAAGGCAACGCACGTCCGATCCGCGCGGAAACCGACCTGAAACTGCCAGCCGATATCGCCAAGAACCTGATCCCGGGCGAGCAGTACACCAAGGCCAACCCACAGCCGATCAAGGACGCGGATGCTTGGGAAGCGACTTCCAAGAAGCTGCCTCAGCTGTGGAACGAGCAGGTCATCGTAGAGATGAAGTAATCAGGCTCCCGGCTTGAAATGCAGTCAGTGTGGGAGCTGGCTTGCCTGCGATAGCGGTCTGACATTCAACATCTGTGTCGATTGATGCACCGCCATCGCAGGCAAGCCAGCTCCCACATTTTGACCCGGTTGCGCCAGAGAAATTGAGTCAAGCCTACTGTTGCGGAGCGCCAGCCCCCATGAAGCACAATGTCATCCTTGTGGTGCTCGACGGCCTGAACTTCGAGGTTGCCCGGCACGCCATGGGGCACTTGCAGGCCTATGTCGGCGCAGGACGCGCAGCCCTCTACAAACTGGAATGTGAACTGCCCGCCCTGTCCCGCCCGTTATATGAATGCATCCTCAGCGGCGTGCCTCCGATCCAGAGCGGCATCGTGCACAACAATGTCTCGCGCCTGTCCACCCAGCGCAGCATTTTCCATTACGCCACCGACGCAGGCCTTACCACTGCGGCGGCGGCCTACCACTGGGTCAGCGAGTTGTATAACCGCACGCCCTTTATTGCCGCCCGCGACCGTCATACCGACGACAAGGCGCTGGCGATCCAGCACGGGCATTTCTACTGGAATGACCACTACCCGGATTCCCACTTGTTCGCCGACGCCGAAAGCCTGCGCCTCAAACACACGCCGAATTTTTTGGTGGTTCACCCGATGAACATCGACGACGCCGGCCACAAGCACGGCCTCGACACCGCGCAATACCGCAACAGCGCACGCTCGGCCGACATCATCCTGGCTGATTACCTGCAAGCCTGGCTCGACGCCGGCTACCAGGTCCTGGTGACCGCCGACCACGGCATGAACAACGACCGCTCCCATAACGGCCTGTTGCCCGAAGAACGCGAAGTACCACTGTTTGTGCTCGGCGATGCGTTCAGCCTGGACACCACTGCCACGCCGAAACAAACCGACCTCTGCGGCACCGTCTGCGAACTGCTCGGCGTGCCCCACGACAAACCTGTATGCCGGGAGCTGTTGAAATGACCCGTGGCAAATGGCTGGCACTGCTGTGCCTGGTGCCTTTCGCACTGTTCTTTATCGTGTTCGAGATTGCCCCGCTCGTCTGGGTACTGATCAACAGCCTGCAGACCGAAGAAGCCGGCTGGGGCATGGAAAACTTCGTACGCATCTTCAGCTCGAAGTTCTACCTGCAAGCCATTCAGTTCAGCCTGGAGATCAGCTTCTACTCCAGCATTTTCGGGATCATCATCGCCACGCTGGGCAGCTACTCGTTGCGCCGGGTGGATTCGCCGCTGCGCAATTTCGTCACCGCCTTCGCCAACATGACCAGCAACTTCGCCGGCGTGCCACTGGCGTTCGCGTTCATCATCCTGCTGGGCTTCAACGGCAGCATCACCATCATGCTCAAGCAGGCGGGGATCATTCAGGACTTCAACCTGTATTCCAAAACCGGGTTGATCATCCTCTATACCTACTTCCAGATTCCGCTCGGCGTGTTGCTGCTGTACCCGGCCTTCGACGCGCTGCGCGAAGACTGGCGTGAGTCGGCCGCCTTGCTCGGCGCGAATGGCTGGCAGTTCTGGCGGCATATCGGCCTGCCGGTGCTCACCCCTGCCCTGCTCGGTACGTTCGTGATTCTGCTGGCGAATGCCTTGGGCGCCTACGCCACTGTCTACGCATTGACTACCGGCAACTTCAACGTGCTGCCGATCCGCATCGCGGGCCTGGTGTCCGGCGATGTGTCCCTCGACCCGAACATGGCCAGCGCCCTGGCCGTGGTGCTGGTGGCACTGATGACCGTGGTCACCGTGGTCCATCAACTGCTGCTCAAGAGGAGCTACCATGTCTCGCGCTGAAGCCGGCCCGGCCTCCCTCTACCATCGGGTAGTGGTGTGGTTGTTATTTGCGATCCTGGTGTTGCCGCTGGTGGGCACTTTTGTCTACTCCATTGCCAGCAGTTGGTCGGCGACCATTCTGCCCGCCGGTTTTACCCTGAAATGGTACGTGCAGCTGTGGAGCGACCCGCGCTTCTTGATAGCCTTTGGGCAATCGCTGCTCGTGTGCGTGGGGGCGCTGATCCTGTCGGTGGTGCTGATTCTGCCGCTGCTGTTCGTGGTGCATTACCACTTCCCCAAGCTTGATGCGCTGATGAACATCCTCATCCTGCTGCCCTTTGCGGTGCCGCCGGTGGTGTCGTCGGTGGGCTTGCTACAACTTTATGGCTCCGGGCCGCTGGCAATGGTCGGTACTCCGTGGATCCTGATCGGCTGCTACTTCACCGTAGCCTTGCCGTTCATGTACCGGGCGATCACCAACAACTTGCAAGCCATCAACCTGCGCGACCTGATGGACGCTTCACAATTACTCGGCGCCAGCACCTGGCAGGCCGCGATCTTTGTGGTGCTGCCGAATTTGCGCAAAGGCCTGATGGTCGCGCTGTTGCTGTCGTTTTCGTTCCTGTTCGGTGAGTTTGTGTTTGCCAACATCCTGGTGGGCACCCGCTACGAAACCCTGCAGGTGTACCTGAACAACATGCGCAACACCAGCGGCCACTTCACCAGTGCCGTCGTGATTTCCTATTTCTTCTTTGTGCTGGTGCTGACCTGGGCCGCCAACATCTTGAACAAGGACAAAAGCCAATGAGCTTCGTCAGCGTCCAACACCTGCAAAAAGGCTACGCCGGCACCCCGGTGTTCAGTGATATCAACTGCGAGATCGCCAAGGGTGAGTTCGTCACCCTGCTCGGCCCGTCCGGTTGCGGCAAGTCCACGCTGCTGCGCTGCATCGCCGGCCTGACCTCGGTGGACAGAGGGAAAATTCTGCTGGATGGGCAGAACATCGTCCCGCTGAGCCCGCAGAAACGAAACATCGGCATGGTGTTCCAGAGCTATGCGTTGTTCCCCAACATGACCGTGGAACAAAACGTCGCCTTCGGCCTGCGCATGCAAAAGGTCAACGCCGACGACAGCCATAAGCGCGTGCAGGAAGTGCTGCAGCTGGTGGAGCTCAAGGACCTCGCCGGCCGCTACCCGCACCAGATGTCCGGCGGCCAGTGCCAGCGCGTAGCGCTCGCACGTTCCCTGGTTACCCGCCCGCGCCTGCTGCTGCTGGATGAGCCACTGTCGGCGTTGGATGCACGCATTCGCAAGCACCTGCGCGAACAAATCCGCCAGATCCAGCGCGAGCTGGGGTTGACCACGATCTTCGTGACCCATGACCAGGAAGAAGCCCTGACCATGTCCGACCGCATCTTCCTGATGAACCAGGGCAAGATCGTGCAAAGCGGGGATGCCGAAACCCTCTACACAGCACCCGTCGACGTGTTCGCCGCAGGTTTCATCGGCAACTACAACCTGCTGGACGCCGACAAGGCCACGCAACTGCTGCAACGTCCTTTCAACAGCCGCATCGCGATTCGCCCGGAGGCCATCGAGCTCAGCCGCACGGGCGAGCTGGATGCCCTGGTGCGCAGCCACAGCCTGCTGGGCAACGTGATTCGCTACCGCATCGAAGCGCGCGGCGTGGAATTGGTGGTGGACGTGCTCAACCGCTCGGCCGACGATCTGCACGCTGACGGGCAACGCCTGGCACTTACCATCGACCCAAGCGCCCTGTGTGAAGTAGCCTGATGCAACGTTTTATTGAGAGAGCATGACCGATGGCATTGGTAATTTTTGATCTGGACGACACGTTGATCCATGGCGACTGCGCCACCCTGTGGAGCGAGCAGATGGGCCGCCTGGGCTGGGTCGACCCTGAGTCGTTCATGCGCAAGAACAATGAACTGATGGACGCCTACAGCCAGGGCAAGTTGTTGATGGAAGACTTCATGGACTTCAGCCTGGAGCCGATGATCGGCCGCACGCCGGAGGAAATCGAGCATCTGGTGGAGCCGTGGGTCGAGGACGTGATCGAACCGTTGATCTACAGCGACGCCACCAAGACCATCGCGCGCCACCGTGCGAATGGCGACCGGATTCTAGTGATCTCCGCATCGGGCACGCATCTGGTTACGCCGATTGCGGCGCGGATCGGCATTGATGACGTGTTGGGGATCAACCTTGACGTCAGCCATGGCGTGTACAGCGGACGGACGGTGGGTGTGCTGACGTATCGCGAGGGCAAGATCACCCGACTGATGGAGTGGCTTGAGCAGGAAGGCGAATCGCTGGAAGGCGCGTACTTCTATTCGGACTCGCGCAATGATTTGCCATTGCTGCTGAAGGTGGATCATCCGCAGGTGGTGAACCCGGATCCGGTGTTGCGTTCCCACGCGGAACAAGCTGGCTGGCCGATCCACCACTGGACCTGATTCAACAGAGATCAAAATGTGGGAGCGGGCTTGCTCGCGAAGGCGGTGTGTCAGATGAAACATTCTTCACAGATACCCCGCCTTCGCGAGCAAGCCCGCTCCCACGTTTGGACTGCACTCCAAATTGAGATCAGTTCAACGTTTCATCAATCACCACCACCAACTTCCCGGAAATCTGATTCGTCGCCAACTCGGCAAACGCCGCCTCGGCATCCCCGATCGGGAAGGTCTTGGCCAGTTGCGGGCTCAACCGCCCTTCAACAAACAACGGCCAAACATGCTGGCTCAAATCACTGAACAGGTCCGCCTTGAACTGATCACTGCGGCTTCGCAGGGTCGAGCCCAACAGTTGAATACGCTTGCCGAGCACCTGCGCCAAGTCCAACTGCGCGTCGCGCCCGCCCATCAATCCGATCAACACCCAGCGCCCATCCAGCGCCAGCAGCTTGAGGTCCAGGGCTGCATAGCTGCCACCGACCGGGTCGAGGATCACATCGAACGGCCCGAAATCCCGCAGGCCTTCGATCCCGTCAGTACGCACCACGCCGCCTTGGGCGCCCAATGCCTCACAGTAGGCCAAGCGTTCCGCCGAGCCGACGCTGACCCAGCACGGGCTGCCAAACGCCTTGCACAGCTGGATCGCCGCCGAGCCCACGCCACTGGCGCCGGCATGCAACAACACTTTCTCGCCCGGCTTGAGGCTGGCCAGTTGGAACAGATTGAGCCACGCCGTGCTGTACACCTCAGGCAACGCCGCCGCTTCGATCAGCGACAAGCCCTCCGGGACAGGCAGCACATGCCGCGCGTCCACCACCACCTCTTCGGCCATGCCACCCCCGGCCAGCAGCGCGCAAACGCGGTCGCCGACTTGCCAGGATGAACCCGCCCCCACTTCGCTGATCACCCCGGAACACTCCAGGCCCAGCACGTGGCTGGCGCCCGGCGGGGGCGGATAAAGCCCTGCGCGCTGCAATAAATCCGCGCGATTGAGGCCCGCTGCCGCCACGCGAATGCGAACTTGGCCTACATCGCAGGTAGGACTGGCTTCTTCCAACCACTCCACATGACCGTCAACGCCTTGCAATGCTTTCACAGTGCCTCCATAGTGAGCCTGGACTGAGCCCGTAGCTGTATCGCCGGGCTTTTTGCATTATGCGACCGGACCATATGGAACCGGCTCCCTCAAAGACGGCCTAATATGCGTTATCAATTGCCCCCGCGTCGAATCAGCATGAAGCATTTGTTCCCCAGCACCGCCCTCGCTCTTTTCATTGGTCTCGGCTTCGCGTCGATGTCGACCAATACGTTCGCAGCCAACAGCTGGGACAAACTTCAGCCGGATCGCGATGAGGTGATTGCAAGCCTTAACGTCGTCGAGTTGCTCAAGCGTCATCACTACAGCAAGCCGCCTCTGGACGACGCTCGTTCGGTGATCATCTATGAGAGCTACCTCAAGCTGCTGGATCCGTCGCGCAGCTACTTCCTGGCCAGCGATATCGCCGAGTTCGACAAGTGGAAGACGCAGTTCGACGACTTCCTCAAGAGCGGCGACCTGCAGCCCAGTTTCACCATCTACAAGCGTTACCTGGACCGCGTCAAAGCGCGTCTGGACTTCGCCCTGGGTGAGTTGAACAAAGGCGTCGACAAGCTCGACTTCACCCAGAAGGAAACCCTTCTGGTAGACCGCAAGGACGCCCCTTGGCTGACCAGCACCGCCGCGCTCGACGACCTGTGGCGCAAACGCGTCAAGGACGAAGTGCTGCGTTTGAAGATCGCAGGCAAAGAACCAAAGGCGATTCAAGAGCTGTTGACCAAGCGCTACAAGAATCAATTGGCGCGTCTGGACCAGACCCGTGCCGAAGATATCTTCCAGGCCTACATCAACACGTTCGCGATGTCCTACGACCCGCACACCAATTATCTGTCGCCAGATAACGCCGAAAATTTCGATATCAACATGAGTCTGTCGCTGGAGGGCATCGGTGCCGTCCTGCAAAGCGACAATGACCAGGTCAAGATCGTGCGTCTGGTGCCGGCAGGTCCGGCAGACAAGACCAAGCAGGTCGCCCCGGCTGACAAGATCATCGGTGTGGCCCAGGGCGACAAAGAGATGGTCGATGTGGTCGGCTGGCGCCTCGACGAAGTGGTCAAGCTGATCCGTGGGCCGAAAGGCAGCGTGGTGCGCCTGGAAGTGATTCCGCACACCAATGCACCAAACGACCAGACCAGCAAGATCGTGTCGATCACCCGTGAAGCGGTGAAGCTCGAAGACCAGGCCGTGCAGAAGAAAGTCCTCAACCTCAAGCAGGATGGCAAGGACTACAAGCTGGGCGTGATTGAAATCCCGGCCTTCTACCTGGACTTCAAGGCCTTCCGTGCTGGCGATCCGGACTACAAGTCCACCACCCGCGACGTTAAGAAAATCCTGACCGAGCTGCAGAAGGAAAAAGTCGACGGCGTGGTCATCGACCTGCGCAACAACGGCGGCGGCTCCCTGCAAGAAGCCACCGAGCTGACCAGCCTGTTTATCGACAAGGGCCCGACTGTGTTGGTACGCAACGCTGACGGCCGTGTCGACGTGCTCGAAGACGAGAACCCAGGCGCGTTCTACAAAGGCCCGATGGCGCTGCTGGTCAACCGCCTCTCGGCGTCGGCCTCGGAGATTTTCGCCGGCGCCATGCAGGACTACCACCGCGCCTTGATCATCGGCGGCCAGACCTTCGGCAAAGGCACCGTGCAGACCATCCAGCCGCTGAACCATGGCGAACTGAAGCTGACGCTGGCCAAGTTCTACCGGGTTTCCGGGCAGAGCACCCAGCATCAGGGCGTACTGCCGGACATCGATTTCCCGTCGATCATCGACACCAAGGAAATCGGCGAAAGCGCCTTGCCGGAAGCCATGCCGTGGGACACTATCCGTCCAGCGATCAAGCCGGCGTTGGATCCGTTCAAGCCGTTCCTGGCGCAGTTGAAGGCTGACCACGACACCCGCTCCGCCAAGGATGCCGAGTTCGTGTTCATCCGCGACAAGCTGGGCCTGGCCAAGAAGCTGATGGAAGAAAAAACCGTCAGCCTCAACGAAGTGGACCGTCGCGCGCAGCACTCCGACATCGAGAACAAGCAGCTTGTACTGGAAAACATCCGCCGCAAGGCCAAGGGTGAAGATCCACTCAAGGAGCTGAAGAAAGAAGACGAAGATGCGCTGCCAGCCGAGGCTGACAAAACCAAGCCGGAAGATGACGCCTACCTGGCCGAGACTGGCAGGATCCTGCTGGACTACCTGAAGATCACCAAGCAGGTGGCCAAACAGTAAACGATGGCGATTTAATGTGATCGCTCCTCGGAGTGTCATCATATAGACATCATTCTGTCGTGAAATGAAGGACCGCAGGTTTTCAGCCTGCGGTCTTTTTTTTTCGATCGAGATCGCCATGACCATGACAGAACAGCTGAATGCACTGGGCTCTATCCTGGCTCAAGGCAGTGTGCACAGCCTGTTCCAACCGATCATCAGCCTGTCCGAACGGCGCATCCTCGGCTACGAAGCCCTCAGTCGCGGCCCGTCCAACAGCCCGCTGCACTCCCCCGTCGCCCTGTTCTCGATTGCCAGCCAGGCCGGGCGCCTCAGCGAACTGGAGATCGCGTGCCGCGAAAGTGCCTGCCGGCGCTTCAGCGAGCAGAAGTTACCGGGCAAGCTGTTCCTCAACGTATCGCCACAATCGCTGATGGAAACCGCGCACCAACCGGGACGCACCTTGCAACTGCTGCATGACTTCGGCATCCCACCGAGCCAGGTGGTGATCGAACTCACTGAGCAAACCCCCACCAACGATATCGACCTGCTGCAGACTGCCTTGCACCACTACCGCAACATGGGTTTCTCGATTGCCCTGGATGACTTGGGCGCTGGGTATTCCAGCCTGCGGCTGTGGTCGGAGTTGCGCCCGGATTACGTGAAGATCGACCGGCACTTCATCGACGGCATTCATCAGGATGCGCTCAAGCGCGAGTTTGTCGGTTCCATCCTGCAAATCGCCAGGGCTTCGCGCGCCCAAGTGATCGCCGAAGGCATCGAGCTGCCCGAGGAGCTGGCGGTGCTGACGGAGATGGGCGTCGACCTGGTCCAAGGCTACCTGCTCTGCCGCCCGCAGGAACAACCGCCGCAGGAAGCACGGCTGATGTTACCCAAGCCCGACAGTGCCAACGTGGCACTGAACGATGAAGCCAGTGACCTCAGCGCCTTGCTCAGTGAACAACCGGCGGTAGACCAGGACACCGCCACCGCCCAAGTGCTCGAAGCGTTTCGCCGCCAGGCCAACCTCAATTCACTGGCCGTACTGGATGGGCGCGGGCACCCGATCGGCATCGTCCATCGGCATTCGCTGTCAGATGCGCTGCTCAAGCCGTTCGCCACCGACCTGTTTGCGCGCAAGCCCATCAGCCGCTTGATGAGTACCGACTTTCTGGCGGTGGAGCTGAGTCAGTCCCTGCAACAGGTCAGTCGCTTGCTCACCAGCCGCGCACGGCAACGCATCGAAGAAGACTTCATTATTACGCTCAATGGCGACTACTTGGGCCTGGGCCGAGTGATCGACGTACTCAAGCTGATCACCGAGCTGAAAATCCAGCAAGCGCGCTACGCCAACCCACTCACCCTATTACCGGGCAACGTGCCGATCCAGCAATGCCTCACGCGCTTGCTGCAACAACAGCGCGAATCGGTGATCTGCTACGTGGATATCGACAGTTTCAAGCCGTTCAACGATATCTACGGCTACGGGCGCGGGGATGAGGTGTTGTTGTGCCTGGCGCAGTGCTTGAACGACCGCGTAGACCCTAGCCGCGACTTTGTCGGGCACATCGGTGGCGATGACTTTTTATTGGTACTGGGCCCACAGGACTGGCGCAAGCGACTCAATCAACTGCTGGATGACTTCCACACCCAATGCCGGCGCTTCTACCGCGCTGAACACCTTGATGCCGGCTGTTTCGTGGCACTGAACCGCCAGGGCGTGCGTCAGGAATTTGCGCTGCTGTCGCTGTCCATCGGTGTCGTGCATTTGTATCCACAGGCCTGTGGACAACTCGATGCCAGTCAGTTGGCGGAGCTGGCGTCGCAAGCCAAACATCACGCCAAGAATATCGCCGGCTACAGCATCCATGTGATCGACAGCATGGACACCTTGTCCCCGGCGCTCTAGGCCTCGGCAGACTCCGGGTACTCGTATTCGAATACCCGCACCACTTCCGAGGCGTGCCAGGAGGCCGCGGCCACGCCGTCGGATGGCCCGCTGAATCGCCCCAGGCGCTCCACACATTCAAAGAAACCGGTACGCGGCAGGCGGCTGGCGCCCTGGCTGATCACCAGCGAGCTGCGCAACGGCTGCTCGGCCTTGGCGTCCAGCGCGGCCAAGTGTTCCAGGGCGGCGGCCAGGGTTTGCATGGCCGGCGTGGGGAACTGCAAGCGCTCCAGCAACGCGCGGTAAGTCAGCAGATGGCGCTGGCGGCGCGCCTGGTCCAGTTCATTGAGTAACCCATCCCAGTGTTGACGACTGATACGTAGGCTCAAGATTCATCCCTCCAACCTGCAACGCCCAATTCCCAGGCCAGGCTGCGACGGATCGCGGCATCCGGCTGGCGCTCACCACTTTCAATCAATCCGAGATACGAGGGGCTGATACCCACGGTGCGGGCCAGGGTCTCGACCGCCAGGCCCTTGGCTTCGCGCAGGTCGCGCAAGTCTGCGAGCGGGCGCAGATCCTGCTCGGGAGCGGCTTGGGCAGTAGAAGAAGGAGGTGGCGAAGGTTGTTGCTGACCGGCAGCTTTTAGCAGCGCCTGATACTGATCCCATGGCAACACCGCGTATTCGGGTTCGCCATTCCGTGAAATTATCTGAATATCCATGACTGCCCCGTAGGATAACAACACTTACTGAGTAAGCTCTTTCCTTAGGAGTGTAATCCTAACAGCCACAAAGGTCGCAGGGGGATATGCCGTGTCATCCGTTTTTTTGCGGGTTTTCCTTGGCCAACAGGGCTGGCGTCGCTGGCAGACGCTCAACCACGGCGAGCTTTTCCGGACGCTGGGCGTCACGCCAGGCGCGAAAAGCGCTCAGTTCGCCGTCCAGTGTCTTCATGACCCATGCCAGCACGGCGATATCGTCGAGCATGCCGAACATGGGGATAAAGTCCGGGATCGCGTCAATCGGGCTCAGGAAATACATCAGCCCTGCGACCACTGAAATCAGCGCCTTGGGACTGATTGCGCGGTACTCGCCACGCCAGTAGGCCAGGCACAGGGCCTGGAGCAACTTGAAGTCATCCTTGAGCTTGCCCAGGCGATTGCCCTGGCTGGAGCCTTTGGCGGCGACAGCGAACAACAGCGTCGGTAAACGCCCACGACCCAGCAGGCGTGCGGCAATGGGCAGGAAACGGGTGAAATTGAAAGGTGGTTTCATCTGTCACTCCAGTTCCAGGCAACATAAAAGGTTATCCACACAAATTGTGGATAACCTTGTGAACAGAGCCTGTTTTATCGGCTGAAAGCCACGACTTACAAGGCTTTCAGTCAGATCGGGCGTTTTTTGCGCACATTAAAAAAACCCAACATTTCATTGACTTAGTGTTGCTGTGCGGCTAGCCATGCTCGGGTTTTATATCAGACTGTTGCCAGGTGTGGACGTTCGTTTGGATTTGCACAGCCTGTGGACATGGGCCCGCTCGCTACAAGATCGTGTAGATACCCGAAATGCAGCCCCCGGAAACAACAACGCCCCGTCGAGACGGGGCGTTGTGTGTTCAGGCGCCTATTACTTCTTGGCGGCTGGTGCTGCAGGGGCTGCAGGGGCTTCAGCCTTGGCTGGGTCCTTGATGCCCAGCAGTTCCAGATCGAATACCAGCACGGAGTTGGCTGGAATCGCCGGGCTCGGGCTCTGGGCGCCGTAGGCCAGGTCGGACGGGATGTACAGCTCGACCTTCTCGCCAACGTGCATCAGTTGCAGGCCTTCGACCCAACCTGGGATCACGCCGCTGACTGGCAGGTCAATCGGGCTACCGCGATCCACGGAGCTGTCAAAGGTAGTGCCGTTGGTGAGCTTGCCGGTGTAGTGCACAGTCACCACGTCAGTCGGCTTAGGCTGTGCACCATCGGCTTTCTTGATGATCTTGTACTGCAGACCGGAAGCGGTGGTGACGACGCCGTCTTTCTTGGCGTTGTCTTCAAGGAATTTCTTGCCGGCGGTTGCCGACTCTTCACTCATCTTGGTCATGCGTTCTTCAGCACGCTTTTGCAGTGCGGCAAACGCTTCAACCAGCTCGTCGTCTTTGAGCTTCTGCTCTTTTTTGCCGACGGCATCTTCGATGCCTTGGGCTACTGCTTTGGAATCCAGGTCATCCATGCCTTCCTGGGCAAGGCTCTTGCCCATGTTCAGGCCGATGCCATAGGAAGCTTTCTGCGCCGGGGTTTTCAGCTCTACGCTGGTCTGCGAATCACAACCCGCAAGTACCAGGCTAACCAGGGCCACCGCCGCCGCCAACCGATGCTGTTTCATGCTATTTCCTTGTTCATGCGCCAAAAGGGCATTCGAATAAAGTCGCGAGCTTATCAGGCGGCCACGACCAATGGCTACCGGCATGTGAGCAGGAAACTTCTGATAAGTTCACGTGTTTAAAAGCATTTTCATTCATGATGGGGCCCCGCGAAGGATCGTGGGACCGCCTACTACCACGCTCATGGCCACTTGCCGCACTTGTGGCGTAGTGGCATAACAACACGACTCCTCGACAAGACCGAGACAAGGATAGCCATCTTGCGCATTTTTTCCCGTGTATTACTGCTGATATTCACCCTTCTGGTCCTAGTACTTGCCGTGGTGCTCTATTACATCGTCAACCCCAAGCTGCCGGAATACGTGCCCGTGGAGCAGGTGCACTATCAGGACCAATGGAGTGCCGCCGACCGCCAGACCTATTACTTCACGCCCCAGGGCACTCAAGTAAAAGGCCTGCACTACGACTGGTTCACCGCCCTGGAACTGCCGTTTTCCGAGCGCCGTTTTGCCACGCCGGGTTACCTCGCGCGCTTCGGTTTCCTGGTCGATCCCAAACAGCTGCCGACCGCGCAAAACCCCGGCAATTTGCCGGTAGGTTTCGCCCGACACAAGAACGCCGGCAGCAACGTCGAGTACCTGGATATCACCTGTGCCGCCTGCCACACCGGCGAGCTGCACTTCAAAAACCAGGCGCTACGCGTCGACGGCGGTTCCGCCCAGCACGTGCTGCCATCCAGTGTGCCAACCTTGCGCGGCGGCAGTTTCGGCCAAGCCCTGGTCGCCAGCCTTGCGGCTACCTACTACAACCCATGGAAGTTCGAGCGCTTCGCCCGCCAGGTGCTGGGAGATCGCTATGACGCTGAGCACAAACAACTGCGCGAGGACTTCAAGCAGTCCCTGAACAAGTTTCTCAAAGTGGCCTGGAACGACACTCACCGTGGTCTCTACCCCACCGAAGAAGGCCCCGGCCGCACGGACGCCTTTGGCCGTATCGCCAACGCCAGCTTTGGCGACGCGATTTCCCCGGACAATTATCGCGTTGCCAATGCACCAGTGGACTACCCACAACTCTGGGATATCTGGACATTCGACTGGGTGCAATGGAACGGCTCGGCCCAGCAACCCATGGCGCGCAATATCGGTGAAGCCCTGGGCGTAGGCGCGACCCTGACCTTTTTCGACGCCGCCGGCCAGCCGCTCCAGGGCGATGCGCGCTACCCGTCCAGCGTCCGCGTGCGCGACCTCAACCTGATCGAAGAAACCCTGCAACGCCTCAAGCCACCGACCTGGCCAGAGGACCTGTTCGGCGCCGTCGACAAACCCCTCGCCGCCCAAGGCCGCACACTGTTCGCCGAGCACTGCGCCGGCTGCCACGTGCCCAACGTCACCCAGGAAAACGGGCGCCCGGTGCAGCAGCTTAAAATGCTGCCCGTGGACTACATCGGTACCGACCCCGGCGCCGCCAGCAACATTGCCGACCAACGCTACGACCTCAGCGCCCTGCAATGGGACCCCGCGGAACTGGCCACGCTGAACGTCGAACTGCACCCCGCGCCGACCGAGCCACTGGACCTGAAAAAAATGTCCGTGGCCAAGGGTCTGGCTTATGTCACCGCCTTCGTCGAAGAGCATGCCTACCGTGCGGCCGGCGTGACCCCGGCCGAGCGCCCGCGCCTGGACGGTTACGGCCTGCCCATCGGCGTACGCGAGTTGCGCGCCTACAAGGCGCGGCCACTGGCTGGTGTCTGGGCGACGCCGCCGTTCCTGCATAACGGTTCGGTGCCGACGATCTACCAGTTGCTCTCGCCCCAGGACGAGCGCAGCACCACCTTCTATAAGGGCACTTTCGACTACGACCCGCGCCATCTCGGTTTTAAAACCGGCGCGTTCAAGAATGCCTTCCTGTTCGATACCAAAATCACCGGCAACCACAACAGCGGCCACGAATTCCGTGCCGGCAGTCGTGGCAATGGCGTGATCGGCCGTGGCCTGCTACCGCAGGAACGCTGGGCGCTGCTGGAATACCTCAAAGTGCTGGGCGGCCCGCTGGAGCAACAACTGCCATGATGATTCGATCCCCCTACGACCGACCTTCCCTGCTCGGCCGCCTCTGGCTGCGCATCGGCGCATTTCTCGGCAAAACCTTGCTGTGGCTGGTGGGCCTCGGCCTACTCGGTTGGCTGGCGGCGACCGCCTGGTACGCCTGGCAACACAGCGGCCCGGTGTCACCAAATGAGCAAATCCCAGCGGGCGAAGCGGCGATGACCCAAGGCATCATCCAGACGGCGGTGCGCATCGTCGACCAACACCGTGAAGGCACGCGCTACCTGCGTGATGCCCACGCCAAGGCCCACGGTTGCGTGAAAGCCGAAGTCAGCGTGCTCGCCGATCTCGACCCGGCACTGCGCCAGGGCGTGTTCGCCGAACCGGGCAAGACCTGGCAGGCGATGATGCGGTTGTCCAACGGCAACGCTTACCCGCAGTTCGACAGCATCCGTGATGCCCGGGGCATGGCGCTCAAGTTACTGGATGTGCCGGGCAAGCAGCTGCTGGCCGACCAGCAGACGCGCACGGAACAAGACTTCGTGATGTTCAGTCACCCGAACTTCTTTGTCAGCGATGTGGCGGAGTACGCGCAGAACATCGGCGCGCAGGCGGACGGCAAGAAGGTGCTGGCGTTCTTCCCCAAGGCCGACCCGCGTAGCTGGCAAGTGCGTCACTTATTCATCGCCCTGGCGACACTCGCACCCGCACCGGCCAGCCCGACGCAGACTACGTACTTTTCAGTTTCGCCCTACAAGTTCGGCACGGCCAACGCCAAATTCCGCGTCGCGCCCGACCCGCAAAACTGCCCGGAGTATCAACTGCCGAAACAAAACCAGGACCTGCCAAATTTCCTACGCAGCGCCTTGAGCCAGCAGCTGTCCACCGACCGCGTGCCGGCGTGTTTCGTGCTGCAGATCCAGCGCCAGAACCCGCAGAAATTCATGCCGATCGAAGACACCAGCATCGAATGGAAAGAAAGCGATGCGCCTTATGAAACCGTGGCGAAGGTGCATATCCCGGCGCAGGATTTCGACACGCCCGAGCAGAACCTGGCGTGCGACAACCAGTCCTTCAACCCCTGGTTCGGCGTAGCGGAGCACCGCCCCATCGGCGGTATCAACCGTTTGCGCAAAGCCGTGTATGAAGCGGTCAGCGATTACCGCCACAGCCGCAACGCGCCATAAAGAATGCGTAACAATGGACCCTACGGTGTAAGGATTGCGTCGGGTCTATTGAGCCATTTTCACCCCGCCTCTACCGTGAGCACCTACCCCATCACCCGCAGGAAATCACCGTGGAAGGCTCAACCCTCGGCATGATCGTACTCACCCTGATCGCCGTGTTCGGCACCGCGTCTTTTTGCTTCGAACGCCTGGCGACGCGCCAGATCAAAAACAAAAAACCAGTCAGCACTGACCTTCAGTCAGGGAGCCCAGCCTCTGCGGTACGGGCCCGCAACCACTGACGAAAACTGCGCACCGCCGCGGGTGGATTGCGGTGATGCGGCTGCATCAGGTGCAAGCGACCGCGACTGTGCATGCTGTGGGGCAAGGCCATTTGCAGGCGCCCGGAGTCGAGGTCGCTTTCCAGCAAGCGCTTCCACCCCAGGGCGACGCCGTGGCCCATCACCGCCGATTGCATCAACAGTTGATAGCTGTTGGTGCGCAAGGCATGGCGCGGCGAGTAGTAATCGGCGCCCGCATCAGCAAACCAGTCGGCCCAAGTCAGCCAGTCGTGGTGATGGTCTTCCACGATCAGCAAGGTGTGAGCGTGCAACAGGTGATGCAGGTCGCGAATCGGGCCGTGACGCTCAAGGTAACCGGGGCTGCACACGGCGATGACCTGCTCGCTGTCGAACACCGGCGACAGCTCAAGGCCGTGGGGCGCGGCCAGTTCATCCAAGTGATAGAACAAGCCCAGGTCATATTCGCTGACATCCAGATGGCTGGGGCTTTCGCTGCACAGGATGCGGATATCCAGGTCCGGGTGGTCGCGCTGGAACTGCGGCAACAGACCGGCCAGCCAGATAGAGCTGATGGTGGGCGTACTGGCCAGGGTCAACTGGCGATCGGCACCGCGCCTGCGCAACTCGGCGGACTCGCGGTCAAGCTCGCGCAACAGGCGTTGGACAGTTCGAAAATAACGCACCCCGGCGGGTGTCAGGCTCAAGCCCTGGGCCAGCCGATAAAACAGCGGGCGGGCCAGGTCTTCTTCGAGGCGTTTGACCTGGCGGCTGACCGCGCTCTGGGTCAGGTTCAATTCATGGGCGGCCTGGGTAAAGCTCAAATGGCGGGCCGCCGCTTCAAAGGTCTGCAAGCAATTGAGGGGAGGAAGATCGACGTTACGGCGCGACATGAGCAAGTCCATTGGCAATGACGGGCCCAGGTTACCCCAGGCCCGCAGAGATCACGTTGGCGAGCATCCTGCCAGTTGCCTGCTCAGAGTGCGACCCTGGCCACGCGCTTACTCCATTGCCGACGGTGTTCCAACTGGCCGTTTTCCCAGGCGGTCTGCTCCGCTTCGATGTAGAACCACTCGGCGTCGGCGTGCACGCTCAATTGGCTTTCCACCTCCACGGCCCACTGGTCGCGGCCGACTCGGTAGCGCCATTCGATATCGGCCCTCGTCGACAGCGGATCCCAGGGCAAAGTGCGGTATTGCTCAGTGCAACGCTGGTCCACCGACAAGCCGTGGTCGGTAAACCGCACTGAACCCAAGTCATCTTCGATTTTCACGGAGACTTCGCCACTGCCCACGTCTTCGATCAAGGTGCGTTTCGGCGCAGCGGCGCGTAGGACGTCCATCGCCACCGGCGTAGCCGACTGCGGCGCTTCGAACGGGCAGTCCACCGCCTCGCCTTTGAATATCGGCAGTTGCAGGCTTTGCAGACTCGGCAGCAACGTCAGAGTGGTCAGCTCACGGCTCGGCCACAGTAACGGGAAACTCGCGGTACTAAGGGCAAGACGCAAACGGTAGCCGACGGGCAGGCGCATGCCGATGTGGTCGAGGTTTAACTGCACGTCCATGGGCTCACCGGGGACTACAGGTGTTACCTGGGAAAAATCCTCACGCAGTGTGAGATTGAGTACACCGTAACTGATCTGCGTGACTTGCCCGTCCGGCGCTATCGCATTCAGCCGGGCGACCAATTGACCACAGGCGGTGTCACTTGCCAGGCGCAACTTAAGACGTGCATCGCCGAGCAACGACAGCGGCTCGGTCAGCACCTGGGAGTCGAAGCACAGCGAGTGGGCGTCATCACGACGTTGATCCGTCGGTCCATCGGGGCCAAACCAGATGGCGCAGTATTCGCCTTGGTGCAGGCCGGTGGTCAGCGGCGAGCAGATGCTGCGCGGCGCCGCCAACGGCAGTGAGCCTGCACTCAGGCCCTGTTCGCCGAGGCTGAAATCCGCCCATTGCACCTGCGGATCCGGCCAGCCGGAGGTCTGCACCCAGATCCCCGGCCGCTCGGCATAACTGCCCTTCGGCGGCAGAATATCCTGTAGGTAAAAGGTGCAAGACGCGTCATCCATTACCCCGTTATTGATGCCCTTGAGCCAATGATCCCACCAGCGCTTGGCCTCTTGCAGGAAGCCGATGGCCGGGTTGGGCACGGCGAAATGCGGGTACTTGTGGATCCAAGGTCCGATCATGGCTTTCTTCGGGCCTGGTAGGTTTTGCATCAGACGCGAAACGGTGTTGCGGTAGGCATCGCCCCAGCCACCCACCGCATACACGGCCGCCTTGATCTTCGAATAGTCCTCGCACACCGAGCCATGGCGCCAATAGTCATCGCGGGTCTGGTGTTGCAGCCAGGTTTGCGCCAGCAACGGCATGGCGTCCAGGCGTTGGTGCCAGAGGTGTTTCCAGTCGTCGCCCACCAGCAAAGGATCCGGCACCGCGGCGCTGAAGTTGAGCATGGTGGCGGCCCAGCCGAAGTTCTCCATCAACAGATTGCCGCCCTTGTAATGGATGTCGTCGGCAAAGCGATCATCGGTGGAGCACAGGGTAATGATCGCCTTCAACGCCTCGGGCTGGCGTGCCGCGACTTGCAGCCCATTGAAGCCGCCCCAGGAGATGCCCATCATGCCGACATTACCGTCGCACCAGGGTTGATGGCACAGCCAGTCGATCACTTCGAGTGCGTCTTCCTGTTCCTGCAGCAGGTATTCATCGGCCATCAAACCTTGGGATTCACCGTTGCCCCGCATATCCACCCGCACACATACATAGCCCTGCCCCGCCATCCACGGGTGGGTCAGCGCATCGCGTACGGCAGTGCCGTCGCGTTTGCGGTACGGCAGGTATTCCAGGATCGCCGGGAAGGTTTGCAGGCCGGCGACTTCCGGTAACCAGATGCGGGCGGCCAGTTGGGTGCCGTCCTTCAAGGGGATCAGGCAGTGCTCGATTTCGCGCACGGTGTAAGCAAATTCAGTGACGATTTCCATCAGTAACTCCTACAGCGGTTCAATCGATCAGCGGGCGAAATCCGGCACCGGGCTGGCGCCACGCGATTGCGTTTCGGGGGTCCGCTGAAGGCGTTTCACATCCAGCAACGCGGGATTTTTCAACCAGAAAATCAGCGAGGTACTGGCCAACAACACCAGGATCATCCCGGGCAAACCGCCGAGGTTGGAGAGCATCTTCACCCCGTCGATGCCCACAAACGCGACCATGACCCACGACACCGTGCCGATAATCAGGCCCCAGACGATCTTCAGCAGCGGGTTGCCGTCGAGATCGGAGTCCGCGGTCACGCCTTTGCTGCACAGGTTGGCGATCACATCGGTGCTGGAGTCCGCCGCCGTGACAAACGAGATGAACGCTACTAACAGCAGGAACGCGATCATCAGGCCGCTGGCCGGCAATTGCTGGAACATCTGGTACAGCACGTGCTCCACGCCCTGCTCGTTCAGCACACGGTTGAGGCTGCCGTCGCCGAGGGCATCGAAGTACAGGCTGGTGCCGGAGAAAATGCAGATCCATATCGCCGTGAACAGCGCCGGGTAGAGCATGTTGATATGGATGAATTCGCGCATGGTATAGCCACGGCCGATCTTGCCAAGGAACAGCGCGCTCACCGGCGCCCAGGCAAACCACACCGACCAGTAGAACACCGTCCAGCTCTGCGGCCAGGTGTCGCCACTCGCGGCACCAGTGAACAGGCTGCGGCTGAAGAAGGTGTCGAGGTACACGCCGATGGACTCGACGCCGAGGCTGAACATGTACAAGGTCGGCCCGCACAGCAGCACAAACAATCCCAGCCCCAGCATGATCCAGGTGTTGAACGAGGACAGCATCACAATGCCTTTCTGCAGGCCGCTGGCGGCCGAGGCGACAAAGGTGATGACGATGATCGCAACGATGATGGCCAGGCGGAACGGCGTGGTTTCACCGCCGATATATTGGGCCAGGCCACCGGCCAGGGTCAGCGCGCCAGTGCCCAGGGATGAGGCCATGCCCGCCACCAGGGCGAACATCGCCAGGGTGTCGATCAGCCCGGCGTAGCGCTTGACCCGCGCTGCGCCCAGCAGCGGCTCGAGCATGGCGCCAATGGAGAAGTTGCTGCGACGGTTATAGAACACCAGCGCAAACACCAGCGAGGGCACCAGGTAAATGGCGTAGGGGGTGATGGTCCAGTGCAGGAACATCGTCGACATGGCAAAGGTCTTCGCCGCCGAACTGCCCGCTTCGATCGGCAGGCTGGTGGGTGGGCCATACAGGTGATAGAGGGGTTCGGCGGTGGTCCAGAACAGCACGCCCACTGCGAGCGTGGTGCACAGCGCCACCATGAACCAGCGCCATTTGCTCAGCAATGGCTGGGCGTCTTCGCCGCCGATACGCACCTTGCCCAACGCGGAGAAGTAGACGATCGCCGTCAGCACCACCATGGCAAACGAGCCGGCGCTGAACAGCCATGAGAAGTTTTTCAGGATTAGGTTATTGAGCTGTTTGCTGATCGCCAGGAAGGCATTCAGGTCGACGTAGCTGGCGATCACCGCCGCCAGCAGGATCAGGAACGTTGGCCAGAACACCAACGGACGCAGTGGATACTTCATAGAGAGCCATTCCCCTTGCAGACTATTCTTATCTTAGAGAGCGGGCACTGCAGCATCCTGCTGCCGTGACTCGCCTGGAAGTCTTCGCGTGGCTATAGATAACCGTTTAAGCGGCCAGGGGCGCAATCAACCAATCTGCATAGGGGTATTCCCCCACGTCATGGCGCACCAGCACAGTTCAGGGCGAACATGCAGTGCACAACGGCGAAGCGTAAGGCGGATAAATCGCAGACGAAAAAAAGCCCGCTCAATGAGCGGGCTTCTTGTGGTGACCTGGCGTTCAGCGTTCCAGGTGACCGAATATGGCGCAGCGGACGGGACTCGAACCCGCGACCCCCGGCGTGACAGGCCGGTATTCTAACCGACTGAACTACCGCTGCGCGTAACACTTGAAGCGAATGGTGGGTGATGACGGGATCGAACCGCCGACATTCTGCTTGTAAGGCAGACGCTCTCCCAGCTGAGCTAATCACCCTTCACTTTCGGTGTGGGCGGCATCATACACCAAAAATTCGCAATGTCTTGATTTAAATGCACTTTATTTTTGATTTTTTCCAGAGCCCGGCGAAACCCCGTAAAAACGGGCTTTTGCTCGCGCAAATACGAGTCTATTGGGTTTGCCGGGCGCTTAACCGCACAATTAAAAATTGTTCTCAATAACGCCTGAGCCGCGCTTATGTCTGTGGGTGAACCACCCTTCCAAAGGGAAATCACCCAGCTCTGCAGCGAGCATCATGGCTGGCTGCTCACCTGGCTGCGGCGCACGCTCGGCTGCCGCCAAAATGCCGCTGACCTGGCGCAGGACACGTTCGCACGCATCCTGAACGCGCGCGAATCCTTAGCAGGCATTCGCGACCCCCGGGCCTACTTGAGCACGACGGCCAGCCGCGTGGTCACCTACCAGGTCACGGGCTATAACCCCAACTACCGCGAGTCCGGACGATTCGTGCCTTACATCGGCACAGTTCAGGCCGGCTACACCCACAAGGTCGTGCGCGACGACAAGGACGTGAATATCTCCACCTTCGAGCCCGAAGATCAGGTCAAGCTGTTCACCACCTACAAACTCAAGGGCAACCTCGACAAGTTGACGGTAGGCGGTGGTGTGCGCTGGCAAAGCGTGGGCTGGCAGGACATCTATAACTCTCCCCATGGCGGCGATGAAGAGTTCTCCCAGGACGCCTATTGGCTGGTCGACCTGCTGACCCAATATCAGGTCAGCAAAAACCTGTCAGCGACGCTGAACGTCAACAATATCTTCGACAAGTCTTACTACACCAACATCGGCTTCTATGACTCCGCCGCTTACGGTGAGCCACGCAATTTCATGGTGACCACACGCTGGGATTTCTGATCCCCCAATAAAAAACGCCGCCGATCATCGGAAATGATCGGCGGCGTTTTTTTGTTTTTGCAAAGCCCAGACAGCAAAAAGCCCGCTCAATGAGCGGGCTTCCTGTGGTACCTGGCGTTCAGCGTTCCAGATAACCGAATATGGCGCAGCGGACGGGACTCGAACCCGCGACCCCCGGCGTGACAGGCCGGTATTCTAACCGACTGAACTACCGCTGCGCGTAACACATGAAGCGAATGGTGGGTGATGACGGGATCGAACCGCCGACATTCTGCTTGTAAGGCAGACGCTCTCCCAGCTGAGCTAATCACCCTTCGTTTCGGTGTGGCGCGCATTCTACGGAGCGGCCCTAGGTCTGGCAAGCACTTTCTTAAATCTTTTTTTTGATAGCTTCCAATGGCTTAGGCAGGGTTGGCCTGGGACGCTATCAAGAGAATAATGCCCCCCTTTGTATAAAGGAGAGACTCGCCCCATGTGGTTCAAGAACCTGCTTATCTATCGCCTGACCCAAGATCTGCCTGTTGATGCCGAGGCGTTGGAAGCGGCCATGGCCACCAAACTGGCGCGCCCTTGTGCCAGCCAGGAGTTGACCACTTACGGTTTCGTCGCGCCTTTTGGTAAAGGTGAAGACGCTCCCCTGGTTCACGTCAGCGGTGACTTCCTGCTGATCGCCGCGCGCAAGGAAGAACGCATCCTGCCGGGCAGCGTGGTGCGTGACGCACTGAAAGAGAAAGTCGAAGAGATCGAGGCCGAGCAAATGCGCAAGGTCTATAAGAAGGAACGCGACCAGATCAAGGATGAAATCATCCAGGCCTTCCTGCCGCGTGCCTTTATTCGTCGCTCGTCGACTTTCGCCGCCATCGCGCCCAAACAGGGCCTGATCCTGGTCAACTCGGCCAGCCCCAAGCGCGCCGAAGACTTGTTGTCCACACTGCGTGAAGTGATCGGCACCCTGCCGGTTCGCCCGCTGACGGTAAAAACCGCACCAACCGCGATCATGACCGACTGGGTCACCACCCAGAAGCCGGCGGATGACTTCTTCGTGCTCGACGAATGCGAACTGCGCGACACCCATGAAGACGGCGGCATTGTGCGCTGCAAGCGCCAGGACCTGACCGGTGAAGAGATCCAGCTGCACCTGACCACCGGCAAAGTCGTGACCCAACTGTCGCTGGCCTGGCAAGACAAGCTCTCCTTCATGCTCGACGACAAGATGACGGTCAAGCGCCTGAAGTTCGAAGACCTGCTGCAAGACCAGGCGGAACAGGACGGCGGTGAAGAAGCCCTGGGCCAACTGGATGCGAGTTTTACCCTGATGATGCTGACGTTTGGTGACTTCATCCCTGCGCTGGTCGAAGCACTCGGCGGTGAAGAGACCCCACAGGGTATCTAAAAGCTAATTAGATCTTATGTGGGCACGGTCAGTGTGGGAGCCGGGCTTGCCCGCGATGCAGGCACCTCGGTCTTCAGTTGAATCGAGTTGATGCTATCGCAGGCAAGCCAGCTCCCACATTTGATCGAGTTGCCACCTCCAGCGCTCTAATAACAAGGACACCCCCATGCGCGCACTCGCCGTCTTGAGCCGCTTCGTTGGCAATACCTTCGCCTACTGGGTGTTGATTTTCGCCGTCGCCGCCTTCCTCGAACCCGGCTGGTTCATCGGCCTGAAAAGCGCCATCGTCCCGTTGCTGGGTCTGGTGATGTTCGGCATGGGGTTGACCCTCAAGATTGATGACTTCGCCGAAGTCGCCCGCCATCCGTGGCGCGTGGCATTGGGCGTGGTCGCACACTTCGTCATCATGCCGGGCGTGGCCTGGTTGCTGTGCCAGGCCTTCCACCTGCCGCCGGAAATTGCCGTTGGCGTGATCCTGGTCGGCTGCTGCCCAAGCGGCACCGCCTCCAACGTGATGACCTGGCTGGCCCGCGGCGACCTGGCGCTGTCGGTCGCCATCGCCGCCGTCACCACCCTTCTCGCCCCGCTGTTTACGCCGGCGTTGATCTGGTTGCTGGCGTCGGCCTGGCTGCCAGTGTCGTTCATGGAGTTGTTCTGGTCGATCCTGCAAGTGGTGCTGCTGCCGATCGTGCTCGGCGTACTGGCGCAGCGCGTGCTCGGTGATCGGGTACGCCACGCGGTGGATGTGTTGCCACTGGTATCGGTGGTGAGCATCGTGATCATCGTCGCGGCGGTGGTTGCCGCCAGCCAGGCGAAGATCGCCGAGTCGGGCCTGTTGATCATGGTCGTGGTGATGCTGCACAACAGCTTCGGTTACTTGCTGGGCTACTTCACTGGCCGCGTGTTCAAGTTGCCATTGGCGCAGCGCAAGTCGCTGGCGCTGGAAGTGGGCATGCAGAACTCCGGGCTGGGTGCCGCATTGGCCAGCGCGCATTTCTCGCCCTTGGCGGCGGTGCCGAGTGCGTTGTTCAGCGTCTGGCACAATATTTCCGGGGCGTTGCTCTCGACTTACTTGCGCCGCATGAGCGAGAAGGAAGACCGTCGCGCCTTGGAGAACACGCCGCAAACTTGATCAGTCGATCACTTTTGGGCACTCTTACGAGCTTCGCGGGGACGACCCCGTGACGCTTTCAAGCGCCTAATCCGGGGACGACCCCACCTAGCGTTAGGAGGTCATCATGTCCTGGATCATTCTGTTTTTTGCGGGCCTGTTTGAAGTTGGCTGGGCCGTCGGCCTGAAATACACCGACGGTTTCAGCAAGCCGCTGCCCACTGCCCTGACGATTGCCGCCATGGCCGTAAGCCTTGGCCTGCTGGGGCTGGCGATGAAGGAACTGCCCCTGGGCACCGCCTACGCGATCTGGACCGGAGTCGGTGCCGTGGGCACCGTGATCGCCGGGATTATCCTGTTTGGGGAATCCATGGCGCTGTTCCGGTTGGCCAGTGTCGCATTGATCATTTGCGGGCTTATTGGCCTGAAGATCAGTACCTAAGCCACTACCGCTATCGCAGCGATGCGGCGACCCGACAAGCCCACTCCCGCATTTGGATTTGTAGATACGCTCAGATGTGGGAGCTGGCTTGCCTGCGATGAGGGCCTTGAAGCCAGTAAAAAACTACCTGACACTGCCCCGCAACACCCCCACCCTTTCCTGCAACTGCGCAGGCGTCGCGGCCTCTACCGTCACCGGCTCACCCGCCACCAACACCACCCGCGACCAGATCCGATGAAACAACCCTTTGTTCGGATCGCGGCTGAAAAAACTCCCCCACAACCCCTGCAACGCCATCGGAATCACCGGCACCTGCGTCTCCTCCAGGATGCGCGTCACGCCACCGCGAAACTCGTTCATCTCGCCATCGGCGGTCAACTTGCCCTCCGGGAAAATGCACACCAACTCCCCGTCCTTCAGATACTGCGCAATCCGCGTGAAGGCCTTTTCATAGATTTGGATGTCTTCGTGACGCCCGGCAATCGGAATCGCCCCGGCCGTGCGGAAGATAAAGTTCAGCACCGGCAAGCGGTAGATCTTGTAGTACATGACAAAGCGAATCGGCCGACGCACCGCGCCGCCGATCAGCAGCGCATCGACAAATGAAACGTGGTTGCACACCAGCAGCGCCGCGCCTTCGTCCGGGATCGCTTCCAGGTTGCGATGCTCCACGCGGTACATGGAATGGCTGAGCAGCCAGATCATGAAACGCATGGTGAACTCGGGAACGATCTTGAAGATGTAGGTGTTAACCGCGATGTTGAGCAGCGACACCACCAGGAACAATTCGGGAATCGACAGCTTGGCCACGCTCAGCAACAGGATCGACACAATCGCCGAGACCACCATGAACAGTGCGTTAAGAATGTTGTTGGCAGCGATGACCCGCGCACGCTCGTTCTCGGCGGTGCGCGACTGGATCAACGCGTACAGCGGCACGATATAGAAGCCGCCGAACACGCCCAGGCCGAGGATATCGAACAACACCCACCAGGCTTGGCCGTAACTGAGCACCGCGAGCCAATCGTTGGCCTGCACGTTCTGCGGGAAGCCGCCGGAATGCCACCACAGCAACAGGCCGAACACGGTCAGGCCGAATGAGCCGAACGGCACCAGGCCGATTTCCACCTTACGCCCGGAGAGTTTTTCGCAAAGCATCGAGCCGAGGGCGATCCCCACAGAGAACACCGTGAGGATCAACGTGACCACGGTTTCGTCGCCGTACAGCCATTCCTTGGCGTACGCAGGGATCTGCGTCAGGTAAATCGCGCCAACAAACCAGAACCACGAGTTACCCACGATTGAGCGCGAAACGGCCGGCGTCTGCCCCAGTCCCAGGCGCAAGGTGGCCCAGGATTCACTGAAAATGTTCCAGTTCAGGCGCAACGCTGGGGTCGACGCCGCCGCCCGCGGAATACTGCGGCTGGCCAGGTAACCCAATACCGCCACACCGACGATCGCCACGGCTACCACCGGTGCGTAATGGGTGGACGACATCATTATTCCAGCGCCGATGGTACCGGCCAGGATCGCCAGGAACGTGCCCATTTCCACCAGGCCGTTGCCACCTACCAGCTCATCGTCGTGCAGGGCCTGGGGCATGATCGAGTATTTCACCGGACCGAACAGCGCCGAGTGGGTGCCCATGGCAAACAGCGCCAGCAGCATCAATTCCAGGTGGTTGGTCAGGAAGCCCGTCGCGCCCACGGCCATGATCACAATCTCGCCGATCTTGATCGCGCGGATCAATGCGTCCTTGTTGAACTTCTCGCCAAACTGCCCGGCCAGCGCCGAAAACAGGAAGAACGGCAGGATGAACAGCAAGGCACAGAGGTTGACCCAAATGGACCGGTCACCGTCGATGGTGAGCTTGTAGAGAATGGCCAGGATCAGCGATTGCTTGAAGATGTTGTCGTTGAAGGCACCCAGCAACTGGGTGATGAAAAACGGCAGGAAACGCCGTGTGCGCAGCAAGGTGAATTGCGAGGGGTGGCTCATCGTCCGTGTTCCTGCGTGGCCTGTTATCGATTCAGGCCACGACTTTACCTAATCCGGCTTACTTATTCGCTAGTCCTGCAATGCATGGCGAAACAAAAAGCTCACCTTTATAGGCGCCCTGCACCGTGCGTTTAGCGACGATCAGCCACATCAGCGTCAACGCCACCACCAACAGACAGCCGAACACACTGAAGAACCCCAGGTGCAGCAGGCTCGCCAGCTTCAGTGTGGACAAGGCGTAAACCCCCAAGGGGAAAGTGAAGCCCCACCAACCCAGGTTGAACGGGATACCGGCGCGCAGGTAACGCAGGGTAATCAGTACGGCGATCAGCATCCACCAAAGGCCAAAGCCCCACAGTGTAATGCCCGCCACCAGCCCGAGGCCGTTAGCCATTTCACCGACACCCGGCAAGCCATTGGCCGCGAAGATCGCCGGCGCATCTCCCCCCAGCAACAACATGCCCAAGGCACCGGTGCCGATGGGGCCTAGCGCCAGCCAGCTCGACGCGGCCATATTGGCGTGGGGCAATTTATGCAGGGCCATGCGCAGCATCAGGATGGTCAGGATGCTGAACGCCACCGGCAGGGAAAACGCCCACAGCACGTAGCTGGTCACCAGCATCACCAGTTGCGAATGGGCGTCCGCCAGGTGCGGGGCCAGCAGGCCGCCGCTGGCGGCGGCGACTTCGGCGGCAACCACGGGCAGCAGCCAAACGGCCGTCATCTGGTCGATGCTGTGTTCCTGGCGGGTGAACATCATGAACGGGATAAGCACGCCGCAGGCCAAGGCCATCGCGACATCCAGCCACCACAGCGCTTCAGCCAGCGGGATCACGTCGCTGCCCCAACGCGGCAGGCCGAACAGCAGCAAGCCATTGAGAATGGTCGCGAGCCCCATGGGGATAGTGCCGAAGAACATCGACACCGTGGAGTGCCCGAAAATCCGCCGCGCCTCGTGGAAAAACATCACCCAGCGGGCTGCGTACAACACGCTGAACAACACGAACAGGCCGACGGTGAACAACCACAGCGCTTCGGCGATGGCGTACAAACCTGGCAGGTTGACCGGCAACTGCGCCAGCGCCAGCGCCAGCACGCCCGTGCCCATGGTCGCGGCAAACCAGTTGGGGGTGAACTGGCGAATCACTTCCCGAGGACGGGTCAGGTGACTGAAGGGTTTGTAACTGATGGTATTCGAGCAGGTCATGATGGCAATCCTCTTCCTCGCATGAGGTTGAGACCATGATAGAACCCGATCGAATATCTATATAACGGGTAATATCTCTATCTGTTATCTACGTTGTAGATATAGCCTAAATGCTGCCTTCGCACTCAATCACCAGAATACGCGCCGGGCCTTGGGGATGGGCCACATGCTCGGTGCCGACACTGGCATAGAAGATATCCCCTACGCCCAACTCCGCCACCTGTTCGAAGCCGTTGTCGCGGTAGTGCATCTGCACCCGGCCATCCAGCACCACGAACACTTCCTCGCCGTCATTGATGTGCCAGCGATACGGCTGGTCAGTCCAGTGCAAGCGCGTGGTGATGCCGTTCATATTGGCGATATCCAACGCCTCCCAGGCGCGGCTGCCGGTGAAGTCCTTGCTGCGGATGATCTTCATGCTTGAATCTCGATCGGGCGATACGAGAGGCGATTATTACCTATCAGCCGCGTGTCGTCGCCTTGGCGCGCGCCGAATCCTGCAACAGCAGCCCGACCAGTGCGCCGAGGGACAGCAGTATGAGTACCGCGCCGTAACCATCGGTGGTGACGATCAAACCAAAGCTGCGAATCAGGTTGCCCGCCAGCAAAGACGGCAGGCAGAACGCCAGGTAACTCAGCACATAAAACGCCGACATCAAACCCGCACGCTCATGGGACAAGGCCAGCGGCACCACACTGCGCAGGGCACCGAGGAAGCCTGCGCCAAAACCACTGCCGGCGATCAGGGTGGCGATAAAAAACAACGCCAGGCTGGCGCTGTGCACGGCCGTGAGGATCAGCGCCACACCGACTGCCAGCAAGCCGGCCCCAAGGCGTAGCACTTTGTCGGCCGGTCGATTGCGCAGCGTGAAGATCATCAATGCGCCGCTCAAGGTCAACACCGCCACCAGGCCGCCGCCGATCAGGTTGGAGGTCGAACCGGTGGCGGCCCGTACGAGTGACGGCGCCAGGGACAGGTAGAATCCGCCCATCGCCCACACCGCCACATCCACCGGCAGCGACAACCACAAGGCCCGGCGCGCTTGCGGCGGTACATGTAAGGTCGGACACAGCGAAGCCAGTGCGCCGGGGATACGGCTGACGGTTTCCGGCAGGCGCCATACGTACACGGCCTGCAACAGCATCAGCACGAACAGCGTGCAGTAGATCAACTGGGTCGGCAGCGGCGCGAATTCCACCAGCAGACTGCTGCCCATTGCACCGCACGCCATGCCCAGCAGCGGCGCCACGCTGTTGACCAGTGGACCTTGCTGGCGATCCGTGTCGAGCAGTGCCGCGCCCAGCACGGCAGTGGCCATGCCCGTAGCAAAGCCCTGCAGCGTACGTGCGGCGATCAACCAGGCCACGCTGCCTTCATTGATAAACAGCAGCATCGCCAGCATGTTAAGGATCAATGCAGCGAAGATCACCGGCTTGCGTCCCAGGTGATCCGATAGTGAGCCGACGGTCAGCAGCGCCGCCAGGAGACTCAGCGCATAGACACCAAAGATCAGCGTGAGCATGCCTGCGGAAAAATGCAGGCCTTCCTGATACAGGTGGTACAACGGCGTCGGCGCACTGGAGGCGGCAAGAAACGTCAGCAAGGTGATCGCAAGGAACACCAGGCTGTAACGCTGAGAAATAGGGTTGGACATGCGCACACTCCGCTAAAGCTAATATTTTGCTTTTATGGAGTGTGCTACCAGGCTGGGCTTAAAGCAAATTCTTTGTGTTAAGGTTTTACACATGGCGATAAAAGAAGGCCTCCGCCCGGGGGGCCGCAGTGCCCGGGTACAAGAATCCGTCCATTCAGCCGTGCGTGAACTGCTCGAAGCCCATGAGCGCTCCAGCGTCACTGTGCCGATGATCGCTGCGCGCGCGGGGGTGACGCCGTCGACCATCTACCGGCGTTGGGGCGACCTTTCTGTGTTGCTGGCGGATGTGGCGTTGGCACGGATGCGCCCGGACAGCGAGCCGGCGAACACCGGCAGCCTGCGCGGCGATTTGCAGGCCTGGGCCGAGCAGTATCTGGATGAGATGAGTTCTGAGCCTGGGCGGAACATGATGCGTGATGTGCAGTGCATGATTACGCCAGGCTACTGCGTGAGCATCCTGAGCGGGCAGTTTCAGGCGATTGTCGATCGCTATCCGGACAGCAGCCCGCCGAGCGTGGATCACCTAATCAACCTGCTGGCGGCGCCAACGGTGTTTCGTATTCTATTCTCGACCGCGCCGCTGACGGTTGAACAGCTGCATAGGCTGATCGAACTGGCACTGAAGGTCTGAAGCCCTTGCACAAAACCAAATATGGGAGCGGGCCCGCCCCCACATTTTTGACCGCGTTTAGGTCAGCGCTTACGTACGCATCCCGCGCCCGCTCACTAGCAGCTTCGCGCAGCCCATATACAGCACCACGGTCGCCACCAACATGAACGTAATCGCCACGCTGATCTTGATATCCGACACACCCAAAATACCGTAGCGGAAAGCGTTGACCATGTGCAGCACCGGGTTGGCCAGCGATACGGTCTGCCAAAACGGCGGCAGCAAGGTGATCGAGTAGAACACGCCACCGAGGTAAGTCAGCGGCGTCAGCACGAAGGTCGGAATGATCGAAATATCATCGAAGTTGCGTGCAAACACGGCGTTGATGAAACCCAGCAGCGAGAAGATCGTCGCCGTCAGAACCACCACCAGAATGGTGACCCCGAGGTGATGCACTTGCAGGTGGGTGAAGAACAGCGACAACAACGTCACGATCACGCCGACCATCAGGCCACGCAGCACACCACCGGCGGTGTAGCCGATCAGGATGGTGTGTGGCGACACCGGCGACACCATCAATTCTTCAATCGAGCGCTGGAACTTGCTGCCGAAGAAACTGGAGACCACGTTGCCGTAGGAGTTGGTGATCACCGACATCATGATCAGGCCCGGCACGATGTATTCCATGTAGGTGAAACCACCCATGTCACCGATCTGCCGGCCGATCAGATTACCGAAGATCACGAAGTACAGGACCATGGTGATCGCCGGCGGCAGCAAGGTCTGCGGCCAGATCCGGGTAAAGCGCTTCACTTCGCGATAGACGATGGTTTGCAGCGCGACGAGGTTGGGTTGCAGTTCGGAACTCATACCGCCACCTTCGCCAGATTTTTCTCCACCAGGGACACGAACAACTCCTCAAGGCGATTGGTTTTATTACGCAGGCTCAGCACTTCGATGTTCTGGGTCGCCAACTGCGTAAACAGCGCGGTGATGCCCATGGCTTTGTCCACCTGCACTTCCAGGGTGTGGCTGTCCAGCAGACGACTTGGGTAGCCCATCAGTTGCGGCGCCACCGACAGGTGATTTTTCAGGTCGAGCAAAAAGGTTTCCACGTGCAACTGGCCCAGCAGGTTACGCATGCTGGTGTTCTCGACGATGGTGCCATGGTCGATGATGCCGATGTTGCGGCACAGCTGCTCAGCCTCCTCCAGGTAGTGGGTGGTGAGGATGATAGTGATGCCTTTCTCGTTAAGCTCGGTGAGGAATGTCCACATCGAACGACGCAGCTCGATATCCACGCCAGCAGTGGGCTCATCAAGGATGAGAAGACGCGGCTCATGCACCAGCGCGCGGGCGATCATCAGGCGGCGTTTCATGCCACCAGACAGCGAGCGCGAGGGCACATCGCGCTTGTCCCACAGGCCCAGTTGGGTCAGGTATTGCTCGGCGCGCTCCTTGGCGATTTTCGCCGGGATGCCGTAGTAGCCCGCCTGGGTCACGACGATATCGAAGGTCTTTTCAAACTGGTTGAAGTTGAATTCCTGGGGCACCACGCCGATGGAACGCTTGAGCGCGGCCGGGGATTTGTCCAGGTCATGGCCGAAGATATTCACCGAGCCGCTGGTCTTGTTAACCAGGGTCGAGAGGATGCCGATGGTGGTGGATTTGCCGGCGCCGTTGGGGCCGAGCAAGGCGAAGAAGTCACCTTCGGCAACGTCCAGATCGATACCACTCAGGGCCTGGAAACCGTTGCCGTAGGTTTTGGTTAGCTGCCGGATGGACAGAGCGGAACTCATATCGGGATACGCACCAAAAGAAGGGAATAGAAAGAGTAGATGAGGGCGCAGCGCAGGTAGTTCAACCCACGATGCATGGCGGGCATGGTGCTTGCCCGCGCGGCACAAGTACAGTCACCTGTATTAATAGTCAGTATTAAGTCAACGCGGTCATGACCGCTTTGCGGTAGGCCGGCCGTTTTTGCAGGCGCTGGTACCAGGCCTCTAGATGGGGCATTTCAGGCCGTTCGATGGGCATTTCAAACCAGGCGTAGATGAAACTTCCCAAGGGGATATCGCCCATGCCGATCTCATTGCCCGACAGATACGGCTGCGCGGCGAGCGCCTCGTCAACGGTCTTGAGCACATCGATACAGGTTTGGCGCCCGGCGTGGATGCTGTCCCAGTTCTGTTTTTCGGCCGGGGTGCGCAGCACGCCCCAGAACACGATCTTGAAGGGTTCGGCGAAAGTGGAAGTGGTCCAGTCCATCCACTTCTCCGCGTTGGCGCGGGCTTTCAAGTCACTCGGGTACCAGTTGGACGCCTGTTTGGCGCAGAGGTAGCGCACGATGGTGTTGGATTCCCACAGCACAAAGTCGCCGTCTTCGATCATCGGCACCCGACCGTTGGGGTTCAACGCTCGGTATTGCGGTGTGTCGACTACACCAAAAGCGCCGCCCGCATCGATTGCCTCATAGCCCAGGCCGAGCTCCTCGGCGCACCACAGCGCTTTCCTGACGTTTGATGAATTTTTACGCCCCCAGATTTTCAGCATGACCGCGCCTTCATTGTTGATGAACATGGCTGGATGAACGCAGCAGCATACGCCGGTTCAGGCGCGGCTCAAATCGCTGTGCATATCGCCAAGCAGGGGCGGCATATCCTCGGCAAACAGGTGCGGGTAACACCGCTGGATATGGGCGAAAAAAAACGCCTCGGGTACGTCAGGGAATTGCCCATGGTCGACCACGTACTCCATTGAACGCTGGCCCTGGCGGTTGAAAGCGTGGAAAACGCTGTCGTTGATCCCGTCAAAATCCAGCGGCGGCACGTCGAACACATCGCACAGTTGCCTGTTGAACGCGGGCGTGGCTTTGACCCAGCGATCATTTAGGTAAAGCTCGGTATAACCGTGCATGGCAAACACGTCACTTTTGAGCAAGGCGAGCAGGCGCGGGGTCGACAAGTGATTGCGCACGTCCGCCAGGCCGATGCGCGCCGGGATACCGCAGTGGCGGGCACAGGCCGCGAGCAACGTGGCCTTGGGCACGCAGTAGCTTTCGCCGGTGGACAGGGCGAAGCTGGCACTTAATGTGTCAGGATCGCGACTGAAGGTGTAGGGGTTGTAGCGAATCGCCTCACGCACGGCGTAGTAAAGGCTGACTGCCTGGTCACTTAAATTCGCACGAGTTCCGCGATGTTTTTCGGCGAACTCCACCACCGCAGGGTGGTCACTATCGATGAAGCGGCTGGAACTCAGGTACGTATCCATGAGTGTTATCTCCGAAGGAAGCCTGGAGTCTAACCACAGGCCTGCGGTGGAGTTAACGACGAATCGGCCAAATCTCGTTACACCCTGATCACCCCGCTTGCTCGGATGCCGACTAAGCTCCCTGGTGGTTTCGCCCCTGGTTTCACGGAGGATTGAATATGCTGTTGTTGTGGATACTGGTGCTGGTGGTCGGCATTGCCTACCTCGCACACCGCCGCGTCGCCCCCCTGCCCGCTCTGGGCGTGGTCGCCGTGTACTTGCTGGCGATGGGCGCCTGGAGCCACGCACCGGGTTGGCTGCTACTGATCTTCTGGGTGTTGATCGCGGTTGTGGCCGCGCCGCTGTTGCTACCCGATCTGCGCCGCCAATACTTCACCAAGCCGCTGTTCAGCTGGTTCCAGAAAGTCCTGCCGCCGATGTCCGAAACCGAGCGCGACGCCATCGAAGCCGGCACGGTGTGGTGGGACGGCGAGCTGTTCAGTGGTCGCCCTGACTGGGACAAGTTGCTGGCCTATCCCAAGGTCCAACTGACCGAAGAAGAACAGGCGTTTATCGACGGCCCGACCGAAGAACTCTGCGCCATGGTCAGCGATTGGGAAATCGGCCAGGCCATGGACTTGCCGCCGGCTGCCTGGGAACACATCAAGACCCACGGCTTTTTCGCGCTGATCATTCCCAAGGAATATGGCGGCAAGGGCTTCTCGGCTTATGCCCACTCCCAAGTCGCGATGAAACTCGCCACCCGCAGCGGCGACCTTGCGTCCACCGTGATGGTGCCCAACTCCCTCGGCCCGGCCGAACTGCTGCTGCACTACGGCACCGACGAACAACGTAACCATTACCTGCCGCGCCTGGCCCGTGGCGATGACATCCCTTGCTTTGCGTTGACCGGCCCGCTGGCGGGTTCCGACGCTGGCGCCATGCCCGACACCGGCGTGATCTGCAAGGGTGAATGGGAAGGCAAGGAAACCCTCGGCCTGCGCTTGAACTGGGAAAAACGCTACATCACCCTCGGCCCGGTCGCGACCCTGCTGGGCTTGGCCTTCAAGGCCCATGACCCAGAGCACCTGCTGGGTGAAGAAGAAGACCTGGGCATCAGCCTGGCGCTGATCCCGACCGACACCCCCGGCGTGGAAATCGGCCGCCGCCACCTCCCCCTCGGGGCCGCCTTCATGAACGGCCCCAACTCCGGCAAGGATGTGTTCATTCCCCTGGAGTACCTCATCGGCGGCCAGGAAATGCTCGGCAAGGGCTGGATGATGCTGATGAACTGCCTGTCGGTGGGCCGTTCGATTTCACTGCCCGCCGTCGGGACCGGCGCCGCCAAGTTCACCAGTCTGGTGACCGGCCAATATGCGCAGGTGCGCGAACAGTTCAACGTGCCATTGTCGGCCTTCGAAGGTATCCAGGAAGCCCTGGCCCGCATCGGTGGCAACGCCTGGCTGATGGACAGCGCGCGCATGCTGACCGCTAATGCCGTGGACCTGGGGGAGAAACCTTCGGTACTGTCGGCGATCCTCAAGTACCACCTCACCGAACGTGGCCGCGAGTGCATCAGCCACGCCATGGACGTGCACGGTGGCAAGGGCATCATCATGGGCCCGAACAATTACCTGGGCCGCAGCTGGCAAGGCGCGCCGATCTTCATCACCGTGGAAGGCGCGAACATCCTCTCGCGCAACCTGATGATCTTCGGCCAAGGCGCCATCCGTTGCCATCCGTTCGTGCTCAAGGAAATGGCCCTGGCCGGTCGCGAAGACCATGACCAGGCGCTGAAGGAATTCGACAGCCTGCTGATGCAACATATCGGTTTCGCCGTGAGCAACGCCGCCAGCACCCTGGTGCTGAACCTCGGCGTAGGTCATTTCGAGAAAGCGCCGGGCAACCGTTTGAGCCAGGGGTATTTCCGCGCATTGAACCGTCAGGCTGCCGCGTTCGCGCTGCTGGCCGACCTGAGCATGATGCTGCTGGGTGGCGAGTTGAAGCGCCGCGAACGCCTGTCGGCACGCCTGGGTGATGTACTGAGCCATATGTACCTGGCCTCGGCCGCACTCAAGCGTTATCACGACCTCGATTCACCGGATCATCTGCAACCGCTGTTCACCTGGGCCATGGAAGAGAGCCTCGGCGAGTCGGAGCGGGCATTGGATGAACTGCTGAGCAACTTCCCGAACAGGGTCCTGGGCTGCCTGCTGCGGGTGATCGTGTTCCCGTTCGGCCGTCGCCATACCGGTCCGTCCGATGCACTGGATGCCGAAGTGGCCGCAGTAATCGGCCGTGCCAAAGGCGACCCAACCCTGGAAGAACTGCTCGCTGGCTGCTACCGCCCGCAATCGGCGGAAGACCCAGTGGGTGCCCTGCAGCATGCCTACGACCTGCTCGGCGCGAGCCATCCACTGCAGAAAAAACTGCACACCGCGTTAAAAAGCGGCCAGGTCAAACCGGCTGCCGGGGAACATGCCATCGACGCGGCGCTGCACGCCGGGGTATTGCAACCGGCCGAGGCGCAATCTTTGCGTGATGCCGAAGCGGCACGGCGCAAGGTCATCGACGTGGATGATTTCAGCAAGGAAGAGCTGACCCAGGCCGAGGGTAAAGTCCGCTGACCCCAGCGGTCATATAAATACGGGCGTGAGAGCTATATACTCTCGCGCCCGTTTTTGCTTTAGAGGACTTATCTCGTGTCCAACATCGTTGCCGATCATCTCGTCTTGCTCGACCACTTGCGCAGCATCCTGGTTGCCGTCGGCGAAGCCGATCAGGTGCCCGAGGAAAGCCATACGCTTTTTCTGGAGCGTTTTGACGAATTGCGCGCCCAGCTGCCGATTGATCCGATCGAAAGCCAGTACCTGGGCCAGGACCTGATGAGCCAAGTCATCCTGCGCTACCCACAAATTGCCCACTTGGTGCCGCGCGACCTGCTGTGGTTCTTTGGCGGTGACTGCCTGCACTTTATGCCAGACGAAGAACTGGACCTGTACCAGGCCCTGGAAGAACGTCGCTTCGAAGCCGAACAAAACGACGAGCCGTTCGACTGGAACCGCGAAAAACAGCTGCTGGCCATGCCGCAAGACCAGAGCAAGCACTGATTCCTGTGGGAGCTGGCTTGCCTGCGATGCAGGCAACTCGGTCTGCAGTTGAGCCGAGGTGATGCCATCGCAGGCTAGCCAGCTCCCACATCTACCGACGACGCAGTGTCGGCTCCTTTGCCATACACTCCACCAGATAATCGATAAACACCCGCAACTTCGGTGGCAGATACCGCGTGGGTGAATGCAGCAACCACGCCTCGCCATGATAGGACGCAATAAAGTCCCACCCCGCCAACACCTGCACCAACCGCCCCTCTTCCAAGGCATGGCGCGCCGTGAAATACGGCAAGCTGCCAATCCCTACATGCTGCAACACCGCATCCAAGCGCACACCGGTATGGTTCGCCGCATAACGCCCGCGCACGGCAACCGTCACTGCCTTGCCGGCCTGGCGGAGTCTCCAGCGAGAATCCCCCGGCGTTTCCCCCAGATAGATGCAACTGTGCTCCAACAAATCATGAGGGTGGCCCGGCGTACCGTGCTCGTCCAGGTACTGCGGTGTCGCGCACAACAAATGCTCGATAGGCAGTAACTGCCGGCCCACCAACCCCGGCGGCGGGCTGTCGGTGATGCGAATACTCAAGTCGATATTGTCATCAATCAGGTCCACCGGCCGGTCCTCGAGGATCAACTGCACATCTACCTTGGGATAACGCCGCAGGAACTCCGGCATGTGCGGGTGCACCACAAACCGCCCCACCGCCTTGGGCACGCTGACCCGCACCAGCCCTTCGGCTTCATGGGTGAACTGGCCGCTGATCTCCATCACCGAACGCGCCGCGCTGACCATTTCCTGGCAGCGCTTGAACACCTCTTCCCCACCCTCGCTCAAGCGCAATTTGCGTGTGGTACGTTGCAGCAACCGAGTCGCCAGGGCTCTCTCCAGGCGCGAGATGCTGCGGCTCACCGAGGAGGGTGAAGCGCCCATCTGCCGAGCGGCTTCGGAGAAGCTGCCGGCCTCCACCACATTGACGAAAATCGCCATTTCGCCCAGCAGCGGCAAAGGTAGATTGATGCTCATGGTGCACAGGTCCATTGACGATTTGGCGGATTATCACCCATTTGCGCACTATTTATACTGTCGGTAGAACCCTGATACGGATGTAGATAATGACCGAGCGCCTGTTTTTCACCCACGACCACCTGACTGCCGAGCTTGAAGTACTGGGTTGCACCCCGCACGAGGACCAGTTTGCAGTCATCCTGCACTCGACCATTTTTCACCCCCAGGGCGGCGGACAACCCTTCGATACCGGCTGGCTCGGTGACAGCACTGTACTGCGCGTCACCCAGGAAGCCGATCGCGTAGTGCACTACGTCGACCGGCCACTGGAACCGGGCCCGATCACCGCGCGGGTCGATGAACAACGCCGCGCGCTGCACACCCGGCTGCATTCCGCCGGGCACTTGATCGGCAACGTGGGCGAGACCTTGGGTTGGATCCCGATCAAGGCCCATCACTGGCCAGGCGAAGGCAAGATCACCTTTATCCGTGGTGAAACTGCGCAGGTCATGGAGGCCGCGGCGATTCAACAGCAGGTCAACCAATGGATCGCTGCGGACTCCCCACGCCATATGAGCCTCAAAGACGGCACTCGCGAAGTCGGCTTCGGCGAATTACCCGCGTATGCCTGCGGCGGTACTCATGTGCAGACATTGAGCGAGTTGGGCCAGGTGACCATCCTGGCCGTGTCGGAGAAAAAGGGCGCGCTCTGCGTTCGCTACGAAATCGACTGAGAAGACGCCTATATTCCGCAAGTGCGCGTGCAACTGCAAATAGCCCAGGCACGTCGGTTAGCCGGTCAATTCGCGTCGTCGTTGACGACCATTGCCGGCAAGCCTGCTTCTACAGGTCCGTTCGACCCCCTCGCCCATGGAAAAAGGAGGTGGTAGTGTGTGGAAATATTTCTGACACTTCGATCAGAAATCTTCTACTGACTACCAGCAAAGGAATGCGTCCCTCCATGCACTTTCCACTCAAGCAACTGGCGGCTGCCACCCTGTTCGCGGCGAGCCTATCGGCCATCTCTGGCCCAGCTTTCGCCACTATCACCCCCGACCAAAGCACGGCGATTCTCAAGAGTTTCAGCGAAACCTCCGTCACTGATTTTCGTGGTTTCCTCGGTGCCCTGGGCAACGGCGACCTTGGCAAGACCAGCGATGTGGGCCCGGCGATCAATGCCTTTCTCGACAACAAAACCCTGAGCGCCGACCAGCAGAACGAAATCAATCGGCTGCTGGGCATCTATACGCGGGTGAAGTACGGCAAGGCCGCCACCGAAACCCTGCGCGAACTAGTGGAAATTCCGACCTTCAATGTGGACGGTCTACCGCAGTATAAAAATCCGGAATTCATCAAGATCGCCGGCAAGATCCAAGACCTCGCCAAGGCCTTCAACCTGAATTTCCGCAATATCGACAATCGTGTGTACGAAATTTCTCTGGAAGGCAGCGGCGATGAGGTGGTCGGCATCCATGCCCACGCCGATGTGGTACCGGTAACGCCGGAAAACTGGGTGCTGAAAGACGGCACCAAGCTAGATCCGTTCAAGGTCACGCTGATCGGCGACCGCATGTACGGCCGTGGCACCGAGGATGACAAAAACGCCATTGTGGTAGCCCTGTATGCCATGAAGGTCATCAAGGAAGAGAAGCTGGCGCTGGCGCGTAACTTCAAGCTGCTGGTGGACACCACCGAAGAAACCTCCGGCGACGCAATTCCGTATTACTTTGAAAAGAACCCGACGCCGCAATACAACCTCGCGCTGGATGGCGGCTACCCGGTGGTGATTGCCGAGAAAGGCTACGGCACGGTGATGGCAACCTTCCCGCGTCGCAAGCCTGAAGGCAAAGGCGCGGAAATCATCTCGATGACCGGCGGCATGGCGACTAACCAAATCCCGTCGGCTTCGGTTGCAACGTTTGTCAGCGACAAACCTGCCGAATTGGCCGCCAGCCTGCAAAAGGCCGGCACTGAATATGCCAAGCGTAACGGCGGTGATTTCGAGGTCGCCACCAAGGTCGACGGTAAAGACGTCAAGCTGACAGTCACTGGTGTTTCGGCTCACTCGTCCGAGCCGGAGTCCGGCATCAACCCGGTATCGCGCATGCTGGAACTGATCCACAGCATCGACGGCAAAATCGCACTCAAGCACAACCACATTACCGATGCCGCACGTTATGCGTCTGACAACTGGGGCCTGGACTACCTCGGCGGCAAGCTGGGCGTGGGCTTCTCTGACGAATTCATGGGGCCGCTGACCACCTCGCTGACCTTTGTTGGCCTGGATGACAAAGCCTTCAAACTGGCGGTGAACCTGCGTGTGCCGAAGGGCAAATCCCCGGAGAAACTCAAGGCAGAAATCGCCGAAAAGTTGAGCGCCTGGGACAGGAAAACCAAGGTTGACGTGGACTTTACCTACTCGGTGGCCGAACCGATGTTCCGCAACCCGGAAGGTGAATGGGTGAAAGCACTCTTGGCAGTGGCCAGCGAAAATCTCGGCATGGAGCACAAGTTCGGTACCTCGGCCGGCGCAACGTCCGTGCACGAACTGCCGAACGGCGTGCAATTCGGCCTGGCGCGGCCGGAAGTAAAGTACACCGGGCACACCGACAATGAGTTCAAGACCGTCGACCAGTTCTTGCTGGACTTGCAGATTGTCACAGAAATGATGGCCCGTATCGGGCAGTTGCCGAAGCTCTGACCCTCGCCGGACCCGTCAACCTGGCGGGTCCTTTTGGCGCTGACCTAGCGGTTCGGTCAGTTACCACGCTGAATCCTCTTGCGTACCCTGCCCTCTGACTCTGTCGGACGAATCGGGATGTCTCTGCTCAACGCTGTAGAACGTGCCTGTACACGCCTGGCTCCCTTTGGGTGGCGCGACCTGTTGCTGCTCCATGGCCTGGATATCGTGGTGGACGCCACCGGGCGGCCTGGCTGCACACTCAGGAATAAAAAATCGACACACACAAAAACGCCGATCATCTCTGACCGGCGTTTTCGTTGAATATGGAGCGGGAAACGAGACTCGAACTCGCGACCCCGACCTTGGCAAGGTCGTGCTCTACCAACTGAGCTATTCCCGCAAATGGCGTCCCCTAGGGGACTCGAACCCCTGTTACCGCCGTGAAAGGGCGGTGTCCTAGGCCACTAGACGAAGGGGACACGCTACTGAAATACATGGTGTGTATTTCAGTGCCCAGAGATTAAATCCGAAGATCATGCCCTGGTTTCACTCAGTGTCGCCCGAGAGCAACACTGCTTAAATTTGGAGCGGGAAACGAGACTCGAACTCGCGACCCCGACCTTGGCAAGGTCGTGCTCTACCAACTGAGCTATTCCCGCATATTGGCGTCCCCTAGGGGACTCGAACCCCTGTTACCGCCGTGAAAGGGCGGTGTCCTAGGCCACTAGACGAAGGGGACACACGTACAATATTCACTCCCTACCGCGTTTCGCTGTGTGCTTTACGCTGTAAGTGGCGCGCATTCTATGGATGGATTGAAAGGTCGTCAACCCCCAAGGATAAATTTATTTAAATCAATGACTTCGCCCTGCTTTCCGGACTTGTGCAGGCGTTATGCGTGTTCGGGCTTTGGCGCCTATATTCTGGCGCCCGACAAGACGCTATAGTTCACTCCGGAAAATGATGGCAATGTGCATCCATGCAGGGAACGCCTATCTATATAGAAGCAAACTACCTGGGCAACTGGTCGATCAGTTCTATCCGCCGGAACGCCCAGTCACTACACTCCACTGTAAACCCTATAAAGAGGTCACACCGGTGACACCACTCATGATCACCCTGTTGGTAATAGCCGTTATCGCCATACTGATTGCCATTGGCTATATGAACCACGTGGTGGAAAACAACAAGCTGGAAAAGAAACGTAGCGAAATCGAACTCAATGATCGGCTGCGCCGCTGCGGTGAAATCACCGAGACCTTTCCTGGCCAGTTGATGACCCCGGCGCTCAAACTGTTGCTGACCCGACTGGAGCTCAACGTTAACCAGCGGCTGTTGAACCTCAACAAGACCAGCGCACCGATCAAGGCCCGCATCGCCGAGCTGAATGCGCTGGTGGCTCAGGGTGAATCGATCCCGGTGAGCAACCCGCCCGCGCCGATCCAGACCGAAGCCAAGGCCAAGGACGTGCGTTTCCTGCTTGAAGCCCTGCACGGCCAGGTCACCCGCGCTGCTCAGGACGGCTTCCTGTCGACCAACGAGGCCAAGCACTGGATCAAGGAAATCCGCCATATCCTGGTGTTGCTGCATATCGAGTTCTTCAACAACCTCGGCCAGCACGCTTTGCAGCAAAGCCAGCCGGGCCAGGCGCGCCTGGCATTCGAACGTGGCGTGCAGTACCTGCGCAAACAACCGGAGCCGGCGATCTACAGCGCACAGCTGCAACAACTGGAAGCCCAACTGGTCCGCGCCAACTCCACGGTACTGACCAACAGCAAGCCTGCCCAAGACGAGGTCAACGAATTGACCGAAGGCCTCAAAGTGGTCGACGCCGACGCGGAATGGAAGAAAAAAGCCATCTACGACTGATTGGCCCCTCTCCATGTGGCGAACGCTGTTCGCCACATGCCATCACTTTGCATCTATCCCCCGCCCCTCGACTAGCGTAAAAAAGTGCCCCTCACTCCGTGAAGTCAGAGGCCTGCTATGCCTGTCGCCGTCATTGATGGACAACCGCTGCACTACGTCGACCAGGGCTGCGGCCCCGTCGTCCTGCTGGGCTCAAGCTACCTGTGGGACCGCGACATGTGGTCGCCGCAGGTCGAAGCCCTGTCGCAACAGTACCGCGTGATCGTGCCCGAGCTGTGGGGCCATGGCGAGTCCGGCCCGCTGCCGGCGCAAACCCATTCCCTCGACGACCTCGCACGCCAGGCCCTGGCCCTGCTGGACCAGTTGGACATTTCACACATCAACCTGGTGGGTCTCTCGGTCGGTGGCATGTGGGGTGCGCGGCTGGCGTTGCTCGCACCCGAGCGGGTCAACAGCCTGGTGCTGATGGACACCTACCTCGGCGCCGAGCCCGAGGCCACGCGCCAGTACTATTTCTCGCTGTTCAAGATGATCGAAGACGCCGGCGCCATCCCCGAACCTTTGCTGGATGTTATTACTCCGATCTTCTTCCGCCCAGGCATCGATCGCGAATCAGCGCTGTACCAGGATTTCCGCAAGCAATTGCAGGGTTACTCCAAAGAGCGCCTGCTGCGCAGCATCGTGCCCCTGGGCCGGTTGATCTTCAGTCGCGAGGATGTGCTGGCGCAGTTGCCACGCCTGGAGGCCAACACTACGTTGGTAATGTGTGGCGAACAGGACAAACCGCGCCCTCCCGCCGAGTCCGAGGAGATGGCCGGTCTGATCGGCTGCAGCCTGATCCTGATTCCGCAGGCCGGCCATATCAGTGCGAGGGAACATCCGGACTTCGTCAACGAAGCGCTGCTGACCTTCCTGGCCAACCACGCCTGACCGCCCTACCCTGTGATCGCAGCCAACACGCTGCGATCACAGGCGAAAATGCCCCACCATGCCCTTGAGCTCCGCCCCCAACTGCGCCAGTTGAATACTCGACGCAGCGTTGCCCTGCATGCTCAGCGCCGACTGATCCGCACTGGCACGGATACTGGTGACGCTGCGGTTGATCTCTTCGGCCACCGAGCTTTGTTCCTCGGCCGCAGCGGCAATCTGCTGGTTCATCTGCTGGATCAACGACACCGCCGCCGCGATGCTGCCCAGGGCGCTTTCGGTTTCCAGCGCATCGCTCACTGCCAGCTTCACCAGCTCGCCGCTTTGCTGGATCTGCTGCACGGACGACTGCGCCGCACTGCGCAAGGTACTGACCAACCGCTCGATTTCTTCCGTGGATTGCTGGGTGCGCTGGGCCAACGCGCGCACCTCATCGGCGACCACCGCAAACCCCCGCCCCTGTTCGCCCGCGCGGGCGGCTTCGATGGCGGCGTTAAGGGCCAGCAGGTTGGTCTGTTCAGCCACGCTTTTGATGACGCTCAACACGGTGCCTATATGCTGGATCTCTGCGCTCAGGCTCTCGATGCTGGTGCTGGCACTGGTGCTGGAGGTGGCCAGTAATTCGATGCGCTGCAGGCTTTGGCGCACCACCCGTTGGCCACTGTCGACTTTGTCATCCGCCGTCTGCGCGGCTTGCGCGGCCTCTTCGGCATTGCGCGCCACGTCGTGCACGGTGGCGGTCATCTGGTTCATCGCCGTGGCAACCTGTTCGGTTTCTTCTTTTTGGCTGCTGACTTCGATATTGGTCTGCTCGGTGACGCTGGACAATGAATGCGCCGAGCTGGCCAGTTGTTCGATACCGGCTTGCAGGCCGCTGACCATTTGGCTCAAGCCACTGCCCATCTGCTGCATCGCCTGCATCAACTGGCCGATTTCATCGCGACGACTGACGTCCATGCGCCCGCTCAAGTCGCCGGCGGCGATCTGCTGGGCCACGGCGATCACACTGCGCAGCGGCGCGACGATCAATCGGGTTATCACCCACGCCGCAATCAAACCTACCAGCAGTGCCAGGGCCGAAGAACCGATGATCAGCCCTGCGCTTTTCTTTAACTGCGCCTGCATCGACTGATCTTCGGCGCTGTAAGCCTGGTTGACCCGGCTGACCACTTGCTCCGCCCGATCATGCAACTGTTTGTAGACCACTTTCTCCTGCGCCAGCAGGCCGGTGTATTCGCCGAGCTTTTCAGTGAACGCGGCAATATGCCCGGAGACTTCGTTGAGCACGGTCTGGTAGCCCGAGTCCTTTACCGAGGTCTTCAGTTGCTCAACCTGCGCCAGGGCCTGGTTGGCCTGCTCGATCTTGCCCTGCTCGGTGTCTTCCTCGCTCACTTTGCGGCTCTGATCCAGACGCACATGGGCTTCGTTCATGGCTTGCAACATCAAGCGTGAGACTTGGCTGACCTGTCCCGCCTGCTCGATAAACTCAGCGCCCTCCTTGCCCTGGCTTTCCTTCAGGCCATAGGCACCGTCATCTGCCAGCCCGGCCTGCAAGACGTCTAGGTTGTTCGCCACGCTGGACACCGACCAACTGGCCATTTCCAGGGCCAAGTCCTTGGTCTGGGTCAATTCGACAAACTCATCGAATGCCTTGCGGTATTGCGCCAAGGCTTGCTCGACATCGGTCATCACCGGCACGTTGGCGGGCGATTGAGCCTTGAGGCTGGCCGCGAGCGCTGCCAGGGTATCGACACTTTCATGCAGGGCATCGACGGCCTTGGGGTCGGCATGCAATGCGTAGTCCTGCTCGATCAGGCGCACCTTGAGCAGGCCGCTATTGAGCGAAGACATGGCCTTGAGGCCTTCGAAACGCTGTCCAACGGATTGCAGGGACCACACGCCGATGGCCGCGACCAACGCGGTCAGCAGCAATACCAGCATGAAGCCCAAGCCCAGTTTCTTTGCCATACCGAGGTTGGCGAAATGTCGTTGCACGGCCGAAATCATTGCACTTGGATCCTCTTGCAATGGCAGATGCCATAAAGCCCGGTTAACTCAGGCGAGATTCGCAACCACAAGGCATTGAACACAAGGCGTTGGCGCCACAATAATGGCAAAAAGCTACACGCTCGTCGTTTTCAGGATGGTCGAGGTCGATCTGGCAGGCCCCATGGCGCGGAACAACGCCAAGGCTCGTTGATCGGCCGCATAGGCCACATTGATGCGCAGCCAGTCGCTGGGTTCGCCGGTTGGACTGAACAGCGCCCCCGGCGATAACAGGACACCGAACCGCCGGGCACACCCCTGCACTCGTGACCGATCCCCCACCCCTGGCCGTGCCCACAGGAACATACCGCCAGCGGGTTTGGCAAACACCTCCCACTCCTCGTCCTCCAGTACCTGCAACGTAGCGGCCATTTGCGCACGCAGTCGCTTGCGCAGGCGCTGCACACACTTGCGATAGGTGCCATTAGCCAGCAGCGTGGCCACCACCGCCTCGGCAAATCGCGAGGTGCCAAACCCGGTCATGGTCTTGAGGCTGGCCAGTTGCGCGATAATCACCGTGCTGGCACTGAGATACCCCACGCGCAGGGCACTGCTCAGGGTCTTGGAAAAGCTCGCGACATAGATCACACGGTCATCATGGGGAAACGCCGACAGCCGCGTGCAAGTGGCAGGTTGCAGGTCGCCTAAAACATCCTCTTCAATGATCAGGAAGTTCTCGCGGTGCGCCAGTTCCAGCAAACGTTCAGCCACTGTGCGGCTCAGGCTGGTGCCGGTGGGGTTGTGATACAGGCTGTTGATGAACAGGCACTTGGGCCGATGCCGCTGCAGCAATGCTTCCAGCGCCGAAAGGTCCGGGCCTCCTTGGGTGCGCGGCACTTGCAGCAGTTGCACGCCGTGGAAAGCCAGCTGCCGATAGAGGTTGCCGTACCCCGGCGTTTCGACCACCACGCAATCGCCAGCCTTGAGCAACGTGCGGATCAGCAAGTCCTGTGCATGGCTGGCGCCTGCCGTGGTGAGAATGCGGTCAAGGTGGGTGGCAATGTGAACCTGGGTCAGTCGCTTGAGCAGCTGTTCGCGCAGCGCCAGCAAACCCAATGGGGTGCTGTAGTTGAACAGACCGGCGGTGTCGGTACGCGTGACTTCACGAATCGCATAGCTGATGTCATCGCTTTCGCGCCAGGCATCCGGCAACCAGCCGCAGCCCAGTTTCAGCTCACCCATTGGGTTATCGACGAACGGCCCCCATTCCCGCTCTGCACCTTCGTACCATTGGCCCTCATGCAAGCCGGACGGCTGCGCGACCACAAACCCCGAGCCGTGCTTCGACACCAGTACGCCCTGGGCGACCATCCGCTCGAACGCCTCGATCACGCTGGACTGGCTGAGCAGGTTATCGAGGGCCACCTGTCGAATGGACGGCAAGCGTGTGCCGGGGCTCGCCCCACTGTTGCGAATCCACTGCGCCACTGCGCTGATGATTTGCTGCACCACCGGTACAAGGGCTTGTCGATCGATCCCTAAATCCATGCGCCACTCACTTCAACTGTCTGTTATTCAACCCAGAACAGTTAAGCACAGAAGCCCCTCACAACCCGTCGCCAAATTTTATTAAAGTATTGATTTTATTACGTTATTTACCTAATGATACACATTCTGACAGGGCCCAGTGCCAGCTATGGAAACGCCCCACAACCCTCCCAAACCTTTTCGAATGGCGGGCGACGCGAGGTCCTAGATAGCCGTAGCACCACCGTCCACCGCCAAGGCCTGGCCAGTGGTAAAGGCAGCGCCATCGCTACAGAGGTAGAGCACCGCACTCGCGATCTCCTCGACCTTGCCAATGCGCCCGACCGGATGCATGGCGGCGGCAAATTCGGCTTTGCGTGGGTCGGCTTCATAGGCACGCCGGAACATATCGGTATCGATCACCGCCGGGCAGACCGCATTGACGCGAATTTTCTTCTTCGCATACTCGATGGCAGCCGATTTGGTCAGGCCGATCACCGCATGCTTGGAAGCGGCGTAAATGCTCATCTTGGGCGCCGCGCCCAAACCCGCTACCGACGCCGTGTTGACGATTGCCCCGCCACCTTGGGCCAGCAGTAGCGGCACCTGGTACTTCATGCACAGCCACACGCCTTTGACGTTGACGCCCATGATCGCGTCGAACTCATCCAGGCTGCCGTCGGCCAACTTGCCTTTCTCGATCTCGATTCCGGCGTTATTGAAGGCATAGTCCAGGCGGCCATAGGCGGTGATGGTCTGGGCCATCAATTGCTGCACATCGGCCTCCAGCGTGACGTTGCAGCGTACAAACAGCGCTTCCCCACCCGCCTGGTGGATCAAGGCGACGGTGCCCTCGCCGCCCGCTGCATCCAGGTCGGCAACCACGACCTTCAAGCCTTCGGCGGCGAATGCGAGCGCAGTGGCGCGACCAATACCGGCGGCGGCACCGGTTACCAGGGCGACTTGACCGGAAAACGTCATGCTCATGGAGGATGTCCTGAAGAGTGTGTTGTGGGAAATCTAGCCGTGGCCCGAGTCTAGCCAACGCCACGCCGGACGCGTCAGCACTATCAAAAGGCCGGTTAAGGCTGCATGGATCGCAGTGATAACAGACATAGGCTGACTATCAGCAATGCCTATCGACAAGCATTCGCGCATTGGGTGAACCTTGCTCCATGGCCGATCAAGGTCTATCACTTCAGGTTCATTTCCAGAAGAGTCCCTGCCATGACCGCCCAGACCAACCGCCAATTCCTGCTCGCCAAGCGCCCGGTCGGCGCGGCGACCCGGGACACCTTCACCTACCAGGAAGTGCCGGTGGGCACACCCCAGGATGGGCAGGTGCTGGTGCGCAACGAATACCTGTCCCTCGACCCGGCCATGCGCGGCTGGATGAATGAAGGCAAGTCCTACATTCCGCCGGTCGGCATCGGTGAAGTGATGCGTGCGCTGGGTGTGGGAAAAGTGATTGCGTCCAACAACCCGAAATTTGCGGTCGGGGACTACGTCAACGGTGCCTTGGGTGTGCAGGATTACTTCCTGGGCGAGCCGCGTGGTTTCTACAAGGTTGATCCAAAACTCGCGCCTTTGCCGCGCTACCTGTCTGCCCTGGGCATGACCGGCATGACTGCCTACTTCGCGTTGCTGGACACCGGCGCACCCAAGGCAGGCGAAACCGTAGTGATCTCCGGCGCGGCCGGCGCCGTGGGCAGCATTGCCGGGCAGATCGCCAAGCTCAAAGGCTGCCGCGTGGTAGGCATTGCCGGCGGTGCAGACAAGTGCACGTTCCTGGTGGATGAACTGGGCTTCGACGCCGCCATCGATTACAAAAGCGAAGACGTGCCCGCCGCGCTCAAGCGCGAATGCCCCAAGGGCGTGGATGTGTATTTCGATAACGTCGGCGGCGATATTCTCGACGCCGTCCTCAGCCGCCTGGCACTGAAGGCGCGCGTGGTGATTTGCGGTGCCATCAGCCAATACAACAACAAGGAAGCCGTGAAGGGCCCGGCCAACTACCTGTCATTGCTGGTCAATCGCGCGCGTATGGAAGGTTTTGTGGTGATGGATCACGCGGCGAACTTTGCCGCGGCCGGGCAGGAAATGGCCGGCTGGATGGCGCAGGGCAAGCTCAAGAGCAAGGAAGATATCGTGGAGGGGCTGGAGACGTTCCCGGAGACGTTGATGAAGCTGTTCAACGGGGAGAACTTTGGCAAACTGGTACTCAAGGTCAACTGACACACCTTGGATCTAATTGTGGGAGCAGCGGTGCGACGATTCGACTTGCTCGCTCCCACATCTATGTTTTCAGGTTCGACCTGATATCAGGCGATCTCGGCAACTACCGCCGCCAGCGCCTTCGCCGGATCCGCCGCCTGGCTGATCGGGCGGCCAATCACCAGGTAATCCGAACCCGCATCCAGTGCCTGACGCGGGGTCAGGATACGGCGCTGGTCATCCTGGGCGCTGCCCGCCGGACGAATCCCCGGAGTCACCAGTTGCAGCGACGGGTGCGCGGTTTTCAGCGCCTGGGCTTCCAGCGCCGAACACACCAGGCCATCGAGGCCGGCTTTCTGCGCCAGGGCGGCCAGGCGCAGGACTTGCTCCTGGGGCTCGATGTCCAGGCCAATACCGGCCAGGTCTTCACGCTCCATGCTGGTGAGCACAGTGACGCCGATCAGCAGCGGTTTAGGACCGCTGCGCTGTTCCAGCACTTCACGGCAGGCGGCCATCATGCGCAGGCCGCCGGAGCAGTGCACGTTGACCATCCACACGCCCATTTCGGCGGCAGCCTTGACCGCCATGGCGGTGGTGTTCGGGATGTCGTGGAATTTCAGGTCGAGGAACACCTCGAAGCCTTTATCACGCAGGGTGCCGACGATGTCCGCGGCGCAGCTGGTGAACAGTTCCTTGCCGACTTTGACGCGGCAAAGCTTCGGATCCAACTGGTCAGCCAGCTTCAGTGCGGCGTCACGAGTGGGGTAATCCAGGGCGACGATGATAGGAGTCTGGCAGACGGGCATTGGAATGGGCTCTCAGGCAAGTCGAAATCGGCGCGGATTGTAGCGCAAGCAGCGCCTTTGCGGGATCCGATGATCGGTAAATACTGACCAAGCGCCGTCAGGCGGGCATTTCTGGAAATTATTTCAAAACTGATACATTCACGACATGCCCACAATACGCCCTACGGCTAGCCTCGCCTGCACGACCCACCGACCAGCACTTCCAGCCATGGGGCTGGGCGCCTATGCTGACCGCAACGACCAGGCAGATGATTGCATTATGCATACCCCTTCCGTCTTTATGAACGACGAGCAAAAAGCCGCGGTGATCGCCGACGACAAGCGCTGGAACACCCGTGCGCTGATCGTTGACGACGATGTGCCGATCCGCGAACTGCTGATCGACTACCTGGCCCGCTTCGGCATTCTCGCCACGGGCGTCACCGACGGCACCGCGATGCGCCAAGCCATGCAAGCCGAAACCTTTGACGTGGTGGTGCTCGACCTGATGCTGCCCGGCGAGGACGGCCTCTCGCTGTGCCGCTGGCTGCGCGCGGAATCGGACATCCCGATCCTGATGCTCACCGCCCGCTGCGAACCCACCGACCGCATTATCGGCCTGGAACTGGGCGCCGATGACTACATGTCCAAGCCGTTCGAGCCGCGCGAACTGGTAGCGCGCATCCAGACCATCCTGCGCCGCGTGCGTGACGACCGTACTGAACAGCGCACGAATATCCGCTTCGACAACTGGCGCCTGAACAGTGTGCTGCGCCAACTGGTGGCCGACGATGGTTTGGTGGTGCCGCTGTCCAACGCGGAATTCCGCTTGCTGTGGGTGTTTATCGAGCGCCCGCGACGCGTACTGAGCCGCGAGCAGTTGCTGGATGCAGCCCGTGGCCGATCAATTGAAGCCTTTGATCGCAGCATCGACTTGCTGGTATCGCGCCTGCGGCAGAAACTCGGGGATGATCCCAAGGCACCGCAGTTGATCAAGACCGTGCGTGGCGAAGGCTACCTGTTCGACGCGCGAGATATCGGCTGATGCGTGCGCCCTTCAACACGCTGTTTGGTCGGCTGTTTGGCGTGTTGCTCGTGGCGATTGTGCTGGCCCACGCGCTGGCGTTCTTCTGGTTCCACCATTACGGCCAACCGCCGCCGCCACCGCCTGAGCGGTTTATCGAGCAACCGGACCGAACAAGGGTACCGGAGCGCAAAGAGCACCACCGCCCCTGGTTTGGCGGCCCGGTGGTGCCCCTGACGTTTCAATTTGTCTCACTGATTATCGCCGCCTGGTACGGGGCCAAGCTGTTGAGCAGACCGATTCAACGCCTCAGCGAGGCGGCCGAGCGTTTAAGCCTGGACCTTGACAGCCCGCCGCTGGAAGAGTCCGGGCCGCTGGAAGCGCGGCAGGCGGCATCGACCTTCAACCTGATGCAAAAACGCATCCGCGAACAGGTCAGCCAACGCGCGCGCATGCTCGGTGCGGTCTCCCATGACCTGCGCACCCCACTGTCACGCCTCAAGCTGCGCCTGGAACAGATCGAAGATACGCGGCTGCAGGGCCAGATGCGCCAGGACTTGGACGACATGATCGGCATGCTCGACGCCACCCTGAGCTACCTGCACGAACAACGCACCAGCGAAACCCGGCATTGGCTGGACGTGCAAGCGCTGGTGGAGTCGATGAGCGAAAACGCCCAGGACCAGGGTTCGGATGTGCAATTCGCCGGCACCTGCGCGCCGTTGCAAGTACAGCCGATGGCCTTGCGTTCGTGCCTGAATAACCTGATCGACAACGCCTTGCGTTATGCCGGCTCGGCACGCATCGAGCTGACGGACAGTCGCGAGGCACTGGTCATCCGCGTCATCGATCATGGCCCCGGCATCGCCGCCGAAAAGCGTGAAGCGGTGTTCGAGCCGTTCTACCGGCTGGAAGGCTCACGCAACCGCAACTCCGGCGGCGTCGGCCTGGGCATGACGATTTCCAAGGAAGCGGCGGAACGCCTCGGCGGTCGCCTGAACCTGGAGGAAACCCCAAGTGGTGGACTGACTGCCGTGATGTGGTTGCCCAGGGCCTGAGGGCCAGCACCACTCCCACATTAGGCCTCATACAACCGTTACAGCGGCTTATCTTCCAGACGCGCCTGAGCCTGGGTCGCACTCCAATCCGTCAACAGGCTGTAGGCCACCGCCAGCAAGGTCGGGCCGATAAACAGGCCGATAAAACCAAAGGCAATCAAGCCACCGAACACGCCGAGCAGCACAATGACCAGCGGCAGGTTGCCGCCCCGACTGATCAGGTAGGGCTTGAGCACGTTGTCCACGCCGCTGATGATGAACGTGCCCCATACACCGAGGAACACCGCATAGGTGTAATCGCCTTTCCAGGCCAGCCAGGCCGTGGCAGGGATCCACACCAGCGGCGGGCCCATGGGGATCAGGCTGAGCAGGAAGGTGACGACGCCCAGCACCAGCGCGCCCGGTACGCCGGCGATCAGGAAGCCGATAAGTGCCAGCACCGCCTGGGCGGCGGCGGTGCCGATCACGCCGTTGACCACCCGTTGTACGGTGCCAGCCACCAGTTCGATGTAGTAGCCCGCGCGTTCGCCGATCAAGCGTTCCAATAAACGGTGGACGAACATCGCCAAGCGCGGCCCGTCTCGATAGAAAAAGAACACGAACACCAGGCTCAACGTCAGTTCAAGAATGCCCCCGCCGATCTGCGCACTGCGTGCCAGCAACCAATTGCCAACCTGCCCCAGGTACGGCTTGATGCTGACCATCATGGCCGCGCCTTGTTGGTCGATGCTGTCCCAGGTTGCCACCAGCCGCTCGCCAACAAAGGGAATGGAACCGAGCCAGGTGGGCGCCGCCGGCAAGCCGTCGACCTGGATATTCTTGATCAACGCCACCGCGTCGCGCACATGGTCCGCGAGGTTGAAGCCCAGCCACACCAGCGGCACCGCCACCAGCAACATCCAGCCCAGCGTCAGGATGGAGGCCGCCAAAGACTCCCGGCCGCCGAGCGAACGCGTGAGCAGGACCATCAGTGGCCAACTGGCAAACGCCAGCACCGCGCCCCAGAACAGCGCCGACCAGAACGGTGCCATCACCCATAGACTGGCACCAAACAGCACCAGCAGCAGGATTTGCACCAGTAGGCGATCGTTATTGAGCATGGGGTATCTCTAGAAGAAGGCTTAGGAAGACAGCTTAGGCGAACGAAGCGGGTCCGTTCGCCTGGTCACGCCTAGCGTATCAGATGCACGTGCAGGCCTTTGGCATCACCGGCGCCGGTTTCCAGGCGAGCAGCGCGCACGCCTTTGTCGATCAGGCCCTGGCGCCACGCTTCGGCGCTCGGCCCGGTCAAACTGACGCGCAACGTGGTGTCGAGGTTCAACCCACGGGAAATCAAGGTCAGCCAGGTGGTGTCGGGGGCGCCGGCGAGCGCGGGGAAGTCCAGCTCTCCGGTGCTCTTCAGCTCGCGCGACAGGGTCGCCGAGGTCGGCAATAGATGGCCCAATGGCGCGCTGGCGTCCAATTGCTCCACATGCAGATAGGCGCGGCGATTGCCCCGGGTGATGCCATAGAGCGCGACCAGGGAGTTGGCCTGTGGCTCGGCCAGACGCAGCAACACGTATTCCTGCTGGCTGTCGGCGCCGACCAACTTGGCGTTGCCGAAAATCTCATTGGCCCACAGGCTGCTTTCACCACAATCGCGGGCATTGCACCAGAATAACAACTGCGCGCCCTTTTCCTGTAACGCTTCACGCGTCGCGGTAAACGCGGCGCTGGAGCTGTGTTCGGCGGGCAACTCATAGGTGATGGCGGTGGCTTGGCCGCGCGCGATGGCCTGGTCTTCATAGCGCAACTGGCCGCTGATCTTGCGGATCGCGCCCATGGGGTAGATGCGTTCTTTTTCTTCAGCGGGCCGGTAATCGACAATTTGCGAATCGACCTGGCGGGCCACGGCGGGCAGGTCCTGGCTACCCGGTAGGTCGGCGGCGAATACCAACGGGCTAAGCAGGCTTAAGCCCAAGACGCGGATACATCCGTTACGCACGCTCATAAGATCAACGAGCCCTGGCCATCGTTGGTCATAGCGATGTTGAAGTTGTTCATGGTTGACTCCTTTTCAATCCGCCCAGCCTCGGCAGTTGACCGCCCCAAGTCAAGGCGCTCGGAAGAACCGATTGAAACAGTCTGCAACAAGGAGCGCCCCGGACTCATCATTCAGGTGCAAATGATGGCCACCGGGCAGCGTGGTCACGGTAAAGGGTAGCTGGGAAAGCAATTCGGGATGTTTCGCCAGCATGCCGTCGGCAGCGACCACTAACTGCGTAGGGCACCTTACGCGCCGCACGAAGGCCATGGCTTGTTCGTCGGTCAGGCGCATCGGCGAAGCCAGGGTCAGGCGGCTATCGGTACGCCAGGTGTAACCACCCGGCACCGGCATCAAACCGCGCTGGGCCAGCAGTTCTGCGGCTTCGCGACTGACCGCTACCACGCCTTTCATGCGCGCTTCGACGGCGCTATCCAGGGTGTTATAGACCGGCTTGCGCTTGTCCTGCAGGTTCAATTGCGCTTGCAACGCCATGCCCAGCCGCTCGGCGGCGTTCTCACCGTTGGCCGTCGGCGGGATCACGCCGTCGATCAATCCCAGGTGCGTTACGCGCTCCGGCAACGCACCGGCGAGCACCAGAGACACGATAGCGCCGAGAGAGTGACCAAGTAATGCAAAACGTTTCCACCCGAGTTGCTCGGCGACTTGCAGCACGTCATAGACGTAATCCCACAAGGCATAACCGGCGCCTGTAGGACGATGCGCCGAATGCCCGTGCCCGGCCATATCCAGCGCAACGACGCGCAAACCCTGAAGTTTCGGGGCCAGTCGCGCAAAGCTGTTGGCGTTGTCCAGCCAGCCATGCAGCGCGATCACCGGCACACCGTCCTCGGGGCCGAACAGGTGGGCCGCCAGTTCGATATGCGGCAGGCTCAGGCGGACGTCCTCGACGGGTGTGCTCATGCGCAACTACGCTCGCGCGTGTCCCAGCGGGAAAACAGGTTCTTGATCAAGGTCGCGGTGTCTTGGGGGCGCTCAAGGGGGAACATATGGCCGCCGGGCATGGTGAGCATTTCACCCATGGGCAGACGTCCGACGCCGCTGGCGTGGTGACGCATCACTACGCGGCTCTGTCGGCCGCGCACCACCGCCAGCGGCACCTTCAATTGGCGCACCTGGCCCGGGCTGGTGTGCGGCACGCCACGGTAGATGCTGATTTCGGTGGCTGGGTCAAAGCGCAGGCGCAGGCGATCACCCACCTGATACAAGCCATGTTGCAGGTAAGCGTCGAAGCATTCCGGGTCAAAGCCACGGAACAAGGTCTTGCCGGCGAAGTAACTGCGCGCAGCCTCTAGGTCGGTAAATTCCTCGCGACGGCCCAGGGTGCGTCCAGCCGGGGTCAGGCGGTCGATGAAACCCAAGCGCTTGGCCGCGCGAATTACCCAGCGGTCGGCGCGGGTCAGCACCGGCGAATCGAGCATCACCACACCGCGATACAACTGCGGGCAACGCATGGCCGCGTGCAGATGCAACACGCCGCCCAAGGAATGGCCCACGCCCCACACCGGTTCCGGCTGCTGCTCAAGGTGGTGGATCAACTCGTCCACCAGATTCTGCCAATTATCATCCACCGGAAACCTGGCGTCATGACCGTGCTGCGGCAGATGAGCCACCGTGTATTCCGGGGCCAGGGCGGCAAACAGCTTGCCGTAGGTGGCCGAAGGGAAGCCATTGGCGTGGGCAAAAAACACATGCTGCGACATACCGGATCCATCTACAAAAACAGAGACTGATTGTCACCATGCCTGGCCGGCACAGCAATGACTGTAACTGCCAGGAATGATGACACTCACGCCACGCCTATCGCACCGGTGGGTTCTCGCCCAGCGGTACCACCGCCATGGTCAGGCGCGAGATGCAACTGGCCTTGCCATCGTCGCTGGTCAAGCGGATGTCCCACACCTGAGTAGTGCGGCCGATGTGAATCGCGCGCGCCACGGCAGTCACCCGCCCGCTGCGCACACCACGCAGGTGGTTGGCGTTGACCTCAAGGCCGACGCAATAGAACTTGGCGGGATCAATACACAGGTAGGCGGCCGTCGAGCCGACGGTTTCTGCCAACACCACCGACGCACCACCGTGCAGCAAGCCGTAGGGTTGATGGGTGCGATGATCGACCACCATGCTGGCGGTCAGGGACTCGTCGTCCACGCTGTCGAAGCGAATATCCAGCAGCTCACCGATGGTGTTTTTCTGCATGGCATTGAGTTGTTCGATATTCGGCTGGGTACGCCACAGGCTCATACAGGTGTCCTTCTTGGTTTTATGATGGGCCTAATCCTGCCACAGAACCGATTCGGAACGCTCGCTCCACGCCTGCAATTGTGCACCGTAGGTCGATTCGATCACGTTGCGCTTGATCTTCAGGGTCGGGGTCAGAAAGCCGTTTTCCACCGCCCAGTTTTCGTTGACCACCACCAGTTGACGCAAATGCTCATGCTTGTCCAAGGCGCCGTTGACCTGTTCCAACAGGCGCTCAAGGCTGCTGCGCAGCACTTGCCGGTCCTGGCTCCCCGCCGACAGCACACACAGGCCGATTGGCGCAGCCAGGCCGTCGCCCACTACGCACACCTGCTCGATGCGCGAGTGTTCGGCCAGGCGGTTTTCGATCGGCGCCGGGGCCACGTATTTGCCTTTGCTGGTCTTGAAGATTTCCTTGAGCCGCCCGGTCAGGCGCAAACGGCCATCGGCATCCTGCTCGCCCTTGTCGCCGGTACGCAAGAACCCATCGGCGGTGAGGGTCTCGCAGGTTTTCTGTGGGTCCTTGAAGTAGCCGAGCATGGTCGCACCGCTACGCACCTGCACTTCGCCCGAGGGGTCGATGCGCACTTCAACACCGGGGCACGGCAGGCCAATCCAGCCGAGGATCTGCTGGCCGGGACGACACACATGGGAGTAGCCGCAGCTCTCGGTCATGCCATACACCTCGAGCACATCCAGGCCCAGGCGTTGGTACCAGCGCAGCAGCGCCTCGGGCACGGGCGCCGCGCCGGACAGTGCGATGCGCAACGCGTCCAGGCCCAGGCCGGCAAGTACCTTGTGGCCTACGCGTTTGCCGATAAAGGGCAGGCGCAGCAAGGTATCGAGGCGCTTTTGCGGGATCTTGGCGTAGACGCCCATCTGGAATTTGCTCCAGATCCGCGGCACGCCAAACAGTGCGGTCGGACGTGCCCTACGCAGATCGGTCAGAAAAGTCTCCAGGCTTTCTGCGAAATAAACCGTTTGCCCGGTGTAAATCGACGCCATCTCCACAAACATCCGCTCCGCCACGTGGCACAACGGCAGGTAGGACAACAGCCGGTCGCCCTCCCCCAGCCCAAATAACTCGGCGCCGCGGGTGGCGGCAAACCCCAAGGCGCCAAAGCTGTGCATCACGCCTTTGGGCAGGCCGGTGGTGCCGGAGGTATAGATGATGGTGGCCAGGTCCGAAGCGGCAGGCTGGGGGTCGTCATGAATCGACGGGCAGGCTTGCAGGTCGGCCCAACTGAAATCGAACGCGCCCGACGGGCACAGTGGCAGGCTGATGGTCGGCACACCCGCCGGCACACCGGGTGCCATGGCGGGCCAATCGTCGAGCTTGCCGATAAACACCAGTGCCGCCTCGGAATGGCTGAGCACATGGGCAACGGAGTCGGCGGTGAGGTTGGGGTACAGCGGCACAGAGACGTGCCCGGCCATCCAGATCGCCAAGTCGGCAATGATCCAGTGCGCGCAGTTTTTCGAGATCAGGGCAATGTGCGAGCCCTGGGGCAATTCGCGAGCACGCAGCCACTGCGCGGCGCAACGGGCCTGGTGGCCGACATCGCCCCAACTGAGGCGTTGCACCTCGCTGCCGCCAACGGGCTGGACCAGAAAGGTCTGACGCGGGTGGCGCGCTTCACGTTCAAAGAAGACCTGCAACGGCAAACGAAAAGCGACAGGCATGGGACGCGCTCCTTTGTGGTCCGACGATAGCCAACCAAGCACTTGCTTGGTTGAATATATAGCACACACAAAGCAGCGATATAGCCTACGGGTGTTTCACACCGACCAGGCTCATAAGCCCCGCCAGCGGGAAATCCCCCTCCAGTTCCGCCAGGCTGGCGGTGTGCATCGGCTGCGGCTGACGCTGGTGACCATGCTGCAGAAAGCTGATCAGGCTGCCCACCAACGGCTGGTGGCTGACCAGCAGCACGTTGTCATCGGTGTCGAGCTTTTCCAGCACCTGCAAAGGATTGCCCTCCGGCGTCAGCCACGCAACCGTGCGAATATCCGGCTCGAAACCCAAGGCCTCACGCACCAGGTGCGCGGTCTGCTGCGCCCGCACATAGGGGCTGGCGATGATGGCGCTGAGGGGTTGGCCAATCAGGTGCGCAGCACTGCGCAACACTTCGGCGCGCCCGTGTTCAGTGAGGTTGCGCTGAGCGTCGGAGGGGGCATGGGCTTCTGCTTCCCCGTGACGCAAAATCCACAACTTCACAGCTTTGGCTCCTCATCACGCACCGGGTGCGGCGCTGGCGGCACACTGTGGGCGGCTTCGCCCTCGGGTGCGCGCGGGGTCGGCCAGTCGGCGAACGGCCATGGTTTCTGTTCGGAGTGGAAGCTGCCGAAACGGCCGATCTGCGCCAGGAACTGGCTGAGGCTGTCGCCGAAGTTCATCAGGCCCAGGTTCGGTGCGCCATAGATCAAGCGGTAGATCAACTGCACCACCACCAGCGCGCCGAGCAGGAACTGCGCCACCTGCCACACCAGGGCAAACACCAGCATCCACAGGATTCGCAGGCCAATGGATTCGTACTTGGGCGCTGCTTTTGGATCGTTCATGACGCGTTCCTCAGTTGAAACCACTGGTGGAAATAAAGTCGACATCGGTTTTCGGCTCGGCGCGCATCAGCAGCTCGATGACCTGGTCCAAGGTGCGCCCTTCAAACAGGATAGCGTGCAGCCCGGCGACCAGCGGCATATACACGCCGGCCTCCTGGGCCTTGGCCTTGAGCACCTTGAGGGTGTTGACGCCTTCGGCCACTTCACCCAGGCGCGTGACCGCGTCATCCAGGCTCAAGCCCTGGCCGAGGGCGAAACCCACCTGGTAGTTGCGGCTTTTCGGCGAGGAGCAGGTGACGATCAAGTCGCCCACACCCGCCAGCCCCAGGAAGGTCATCGGGTTGGCGCCCTGATTCACGGCAAAACGGGTCATCTCGGCCAAGGCGCGGGTGATCAGCATGCTCTTGGTGTTTTCGCCCATGCCCAGCGCCACGGCCATGCCGGCGATGATCGCATAGACGTTTTTCAGCGCACCGCCCAGTTCGACGCCAAAGCGGTCGTTGCTGGCATAGACGCGGAAGGTCCGGCCATGGAGCACGGCCTGGACGCGCTCGCAGAGCGCTTCGTCTTCACTGGCGACCACGGTGGCGGTCAGCGCATGCTCGGCCACTTCCCGCGCCAGGTTCGGCCCGGACAGCACGCCAATGCGCGCCTGAGGAGCGATTTCTTCAAGGATTTCACTCATCAGCTTGAAGGTCTGCGCCTCGATGCCTTTAGTCAGGCTGACCAGCAGCTTGCCCGCCAGGCGTTCGGCGTGAGGCGCCAACACCGAACGCAGTGCGCTGGACGGCAGCGCGACAAAGCACAGGTCGCAGGCTGTGAGGGTTTCCAGCAGGTCGGTGACAGGCTCGACCGCCGGATGAATCTTGATGCCTTTGAGGTAACGCGGATTTTCCCGGTTAACCCGAATGGCCTCGGCCTGTTCCGGATCGCGCATCCACTGGCGCACAGCGTGACCGTTTTCGGCCAGCAAATTTGCCACGGCGGTACCAAAACTTCCGCCTCCCAGGACCGCGATAGGGCGCTGTTCAGTCATATGCAATCCGTTAATCCATACCAGTGGCGATGGCGCATTATACGGGCCGACCCGCTTGCGGCCAGCCCCCGTATCAATTCATGCGTTTGCCGGAAAATGGCAAATTTACATGAAGTAATTACAAGTCCGACGACTGGCAAAAGGCCCCACCTCAGTTAACATGGGCGGCTATCCGCAATTATCAAGGCCGTGCCGTGTATTTGGGCCCTCCTCCTCGTCTACCTCTGTGGCTGATGCTGCTGTGCAGCGCGCCGGTCATGGCCGATGACCTGTTCCTCGACAGCCAGCCCCTGCCCCAAGTGTTGACCGCCACGCGCCTCAAGCAATCGGCCGCCGCCGTGCCTGGCAGTATGACCGTGATCGACAGCCAGCTGATCAAGGCCAGTGGCGCGCGGGATATCAGTGAACTGCTGCGGCTGGTACCAGGGATGATGGTCGGCTACACCACCGGCAACCAGGCGACGGTGAACTACCATGGCACCAGTGCCAGCGATGCGCGGCGCATGCAGGTGCTGATAGACGGCCGCTCGGTGTATCGCGCGGGCCTGGCCACCGTGGACTGGAGCGACATTCCGGTCGCCATGGAAGATATTGAGCGCATCGAAGTGTTCCGCGGCCCCAACACCGTCAGCTACGGCGCCAATGCCTTGATGGCGGTCGTCAACATCCTCACGCGCTCGCCGGCCAACAGCCATGGCTCGCGGGTCAAGGTGGTGCGTGGCGCACGCGGCATCAACGACTTCTATGCCAGCCAGGGCGCAGGCTGGGAAACCGGCGACTTGCGCTTGTCCCTCTCCGGGCAACAGGACGACGGCTTCGACAGCGACGCTGCCGGCGCCGACCGCCGTGACGGCCGCCGCCTCAACCGCTTCAGCCTGGCGATCAGCCAGACGCTGAACACCCAACAGAGCATCGACGTGCAGTTGGATGCAAAGGAAGGCACCAACCAACGACCTTATACCTACACTCCAGTGTTTGCCGGGATTACCGAAGGCGGTAACAATTCCGACGTCACAGCCAAAGACTACGCGGGTTCCCTGCGCTGGAATTTTGATTTCAACCCTGACCACAGCCTGTATATCCAGGGCTCGGCCCAACAGTGGGATCGCCGGCAAATCTGGAAAGCCTGTGATGCCAAGGTCTCGTTCAGCCCGGAGCTGACCCAGTTATGGCAGTTGAACCCCAATTATGCCGAACGGCTGGCCCGGCACATGGACACCTACAGCCAAGGCAGTGCGCCACCGGGCAGCCCCGCCGAGCAAGCCCTGGCCGACCAGGTGCTGGACCAATGGCGTAACGGCGCCAACCAGAGCGTGTGCGGTGACATCGACCAAAGCACTCGCGAAAGCCGCTATGACCTGGAGATTCAGGACACTCTCAGCCTGTCCGACAGCCTGCGCCTGGTCAGCGGCATGAACTACCGCTACGACCGCGCCGACTCCGACACCTATTTCAACGGCACTCTGGACGACAGCACCTGGCGTCTGTTCGGCCAGTTGGAATGGCGCGCCAGCGAGCATTGGCTGCTGCAAGGCGGCGCGATGTACGAAGACACGCACCTGAGCGGCAACTCGCTGACGCCACGGGTGGCCGTCAACTACCTGATCAACCCGCGCCACGGCCTGCGGGCGGTGTATTCCGAAGCGATCCGCTCGCCGGACATGTTCGAGAACAATGTCAACTGGAGCTATCGCGTCACCAACCTCGGCTCCCCGGCCTATGGGCAGACCACCGGGCAATACTTCGTAAAGACCCGGGGCCCGGGCAACCTCGATAAAGAGATGATGAAATCGAGGGAACTAGGGTACAACGGCTTTTTTGCCGACATCGGGCTGAACATGGACGTGAAACTGTTCTACGACGAGATCACCAACATGATCAGCTCGCCGCTGCGCAATAACCAATACATTGCCAGCAACGCCAACAGCTCTCGGTTTACCGGTGCTGAATCCCAGTTCGACTGGCGCGTGAGCAACGCCGACCGCCTGCGGCTGACCTATGCTTACGTCGATGCCACCAGCAGTAACCCGCGTGATAAAGCACAAACCGCGCGTAACAGTGGCTCCGCCGGCTGGTTGCGTGAATGGGGTCAGGGCTGGTCGAGCGCGCTGTTCTACTATGGCGACGACGCACTCAACGGCTATCGCTTCGAACGGGCCGACCTGCGGGTGGCCAAGCGCATTGCCTTGGGCAAAGCCAATGTGGAGCTGGCCGGCATGCTGCAACAACGCCTCGACAACCAGCCCACCACCTGGGCCGATAACAATTATGACAGTCGCCACGTGCTCTACTTCAGCGCGGAGTTAGAGTTCTGACATGGGCGACTCGTCACGGATGACCCGTTCTTTTATCAATACGCTCTGTCGACGCGCTGCGCTGCTCGGTTGCCTGCTGTTTGCCGCTCCTGCCTGGAGCGCCGATATCCTGCTGACCGCCGCCGAAGACGGCGCGGGCGTGCAGGCCTTTGCCCAGGCGCTGGCCCAACAACGCCCCGAAGACCACGTCACTTTCACCGCCCTCAAGGATTTACCGGCTCCCAGCCACCTGCCGGCCAACACGCGCCTGATCCTGCTCGACCTGCCCGGCCTCGACTGGCGCCTGCAGGACACCCTGGGCCCGCCGACCCTGGTGCTGCGCATCAGTCGGGTGCAAGCCCACCAGCGCCTGGGCACAACGCAGCACCCACGCATCAGCCTGTTGTGGAGCGACCCGCCGCTGGAGCGCCAATTGAGCCTGATCACCGGCATCCTTCCCCAAGCACGGCGCATCGGCGTGCTCTATGGCACCGAAAGTGAATTTCTCCTGCCCGAATTGCGCCAGCACGCCACGCCCTTGGGCCTGGAAATCGTGCCGCAGCGCTGGGACAACATTAATGACAGTCGGCCGCTACAAACCCTGTTCAGAAAAAGTGACGTGTTGCTCGGCCTCGACGACCCGCAGTTGTACAACCCGAAAACCGCGAAGAACCTGTTGCTGAGCAGCTATGCCCAGCAATTGCCGCTGGTGGGCCCAAATGCGGGCTTTGTGCGGGCCGGCAGCCTGGCCAGCACCTACAGCGACCAGGACGACTGGCTGCGCGTGCTCGACCGCCTGCTCGACCATCCGCCAGCCCATTGGCCGAGTTCGCTGTATCCGGAACACTTCAAAGTCGTGGGCAACCCGCAAGTCGCGCGCTCACTGGGGATCGAACAGGTGGACGAAGCCAGCGTTGCCACGCGATTGGCCGAAGGAGAAAAACGCCCATGACCTTGCGTCGCCGTTGGGATATCAACACCCGTACCCAGCTCATCACCCTGGGCCCGGCACTGTTGCTGACGTTGCTGTTGATCAGCTTCTTTACCTTCGTGCGTATCCAGGACCTGCGCCAGGAACTGGACCACACCGGCCAATTGATCGCGAACCAACTGGCGCCCGCCACCGAATACGGGGTGATTTCCGGCAACAATGATGTGCTTGATAGCCTGTTGCGCGCGACGCTGGCCACGCCCCATGTGCGCTTCCTGGAGATCCAGGACAGCAGCGAGAACATTCTGGTGTACGTCGAGCAACCTTCAGAGAACCACGACCGTTCGCTGTCGGTAAAAGTGTTCCAGGCGCCGATTCGCCTGCAACACATCCAGTTGGGCAATGACTTCTTCCAGGACACCCTCAACGAACCCAAGGCACCGCGTGCGGACTACCTGGGCCGGGTGATCGTCGGCATGTCCAACGACGCGTTCAGCCAGCGCCAGCAGGAGATCCTGTTGAAGGCCGGCATCCTGGCGCTGTTCGCCCTGTTGTTCACCTTCCTGCTCGCACGGCGCCTGGCCGCCAGCCTGTCACAACCGATCAGCGCCATGGGCAATGCGGTGAAGGCCATCCAGCAAGGGGACTACAAGACGCCGCTGCCGATCGTGGATGACTCGGAGCTCGGCGACCTGTCGCGGCATATCAATAACCTCGCCGAAGGGCTCAACCAGGCCAGTCGCGAACAACAGCAGGCCATGGCCCAGTTGATCCAGACCCGCGAAGAAGCCGAGCGCGCCAACAACGCCAAGTCGGATTTCCTGGCGATGATGAGTCATGAGCTGCGCACGCCCATGAACGGTGTGCTGGGCATGTTGCAGCTGCTGGAAACCACCGAGATGACCGAGGAGCAGACCGAGTACGCGGCGCTGGCTTGCGAGTCCACCGAGCATTTGCTCAAGGTCATCAATGACATCCTCGACTTCTCGCGGATCGAACGCGCCGCGCTGGAGTTGGAGCACATTCCGTTCAACCTCGCGGACCTGATCAACAACTGCGCCCAGGCCTTCCAGCACAGCGCGCAGCAGCGTGGGTTGGCGCTGCAGCTGTCGATCCCGCAAGGAATGGACGCCTTGCGCGTGCAGGGCGACCCGACGCGGATCCGCCAAATCCTGGTGAACCTGATCGGCAACGCACTGAAGTTTACCGAGCACGGCGCGGTCAGCGTTGAACCCCAGTGGCAGACCCTCGACCATGAACTGATGTGGTTCACCTGTACCGTGCGTGACAGTGGCATCGGAATTTCCACCGAGCGCCTGGAGTTGATGTTCGATGCATTCCAGCAAGCCGACAGTTCCATTTCAAGACGTTACGGCGGCACCGGCCTGGGACTGCCCATCGCCCGTACCCTCGCTGAACGCATGGGCGGCACCCTGCGCGCCCAGAGCGAAGAAGGCCGTGGTTCGTTGTTCACCCTGGAAATTCCCCTGGCCATTGATCAGCAAAGCTTGCCGACCATCGCTACCGACGCCGACGGCAAAGGCAGCGCCGGCGATGGCCGCCATGTCCTGCTGGTGGAAGATAACCCAGTCAACCGCACCGTGGTCGAAGCCATGCTGCGCAGCCTGGGTTTCGCAGTGAGCATTGCCACCGACGGCGCCGAGGCGATCCGTAGCGCCGAAAGCCTGATTTTCACGGCGATCCTGATGGATTGCCGGCTGCCGCTGATCGATGGCTACGAAGCCACCCGGCAGATTCGCCAATTGCCGGGGTGCGCTGACCTGCCGATCATCGCCCTGACCGCCAACGCCTTGCAGGGTGACCGTGAAGCCTGTCTTGCAGCCGGAATGAACGATTACCTGGCCAAGCCGTTCAAACGCACGGATTTGCAGCAAATCCTGCAACGTTGGGTGCAATAGCGCCGCGCCATCAGCCAACTCCGACTGGCGTGAAAGGCGAAAGTGCGGCAGTCTTAGGCACCCGAACGGGCCCATAAACAGACCCGGTTTAAAATTTCAGTGAACAAGTGTACATTCAGTGCCTTGCCGCTGTGACTTTCACTACAACGCAATAGTCTATGTGTAGGCTGCCGACATGAGGCATGAACGCTTCATTCGGTTCGGGAAGATTTGCCCTACCCTGCCGCATGGGATTATTGAGGAGCTCGCATGACCAAACAAAACGCCTTTACTCGGGAAGACCTGCTGCGCTGCAGTCGCGGTGAGCTGTTCGGCCCAGGTAACGCGCAACTGCCCGCCCCGAACATGCTGATGGTGGATCGCATCACCCATATCAGCGAAGAAGGTGGCAAGTACGGCAAAGGTGAATTGGTCGCCGAGCTGGATATCACCCCGGACCTGTGGTTCTTCGCCTGCCATTTCGAAGGTGACCCGGTGATGCCAGGCTGCCTGGGCCTTGACGCCATGTGGCAACTGGTTGGCTTCTATCTGGGCTGGCAAGGCCTGCCGGGTCGCGGTCGCGCCCTGGGGTCAGGCGAAGTGAAATTCTTTGGCCAGGTCTTGCCGACCGCCAAGAAAGTCACCTACAACATTCAAATCAAGCGCGTCCTCAAGGGCAAGCTGAACCTAGCTATCGCTGACGGTTCGGTGACTGTCGACGGTCGCGAGATCTATACTGCCGAAGGCCTTCGAGTCGGCGTATTCACTTCCACTGACAACTTTTAAGGGTTATCCGCATGCGCCGCGTCGTTATCACTGGTCTGGGCATCGTTTCTTGCCTGGGCAATGACAAAGAGACCGTCACCGCTAACCTGCGTGCAAGTCGCCCTGGCATCCGCTTCAACCCGGAATATGCCGAAATGGGTCTGCGTAGCCAGGTTTCCGGCTCCATCGACCTGCCCCTCGAAGAACTGATCGATCGCAAGATCTATCGCTTCGTCGGCCACGCAGCCGCCTACGCCTACCTGGCGATGAAAGACGCGATCGCCGACTCCGGCCTGAGCGAAGACCAGGTATCCAACGTACGCACCGGCCTGATCGCTGGCTCCGGCGGCGCATCGACCCTCAACCAGATGGAAGCGCTGGACATCCTGCGCGAAAAAGGCGTGAAGCGCGTCGGCCCGTACCGTGTTACGCGGACCATGGGCAGTACCGTTTCGGCCTGCCTGGCCACGCCATTTGCAATCAAGGGCGTGAACTACTCGATCTCCTCCGCCTGCGCCACCAGTGCTCACTGCATCGGGACTGCCGTTGAGCAGATCCAGCTGGGCAAGCAGGACATCGTGTTCGCCGGCGGCGGTGAAGAAGAGCATTGGAGCCAATCGTTCCTGTTCGACGCCATGGGTGCACTGTCCACCCAGTACAACGAAACCCCGGAAAAGGCCTCCCGCGCCTACGACGCCAAGCGTGACGGTTTCGTCATTGCCGGCGGTGGTGGCATGGTGGTGGTCGAGGAGCTGGAACACGCTCTGGCCCGTGGTGCCAAGATCTACGCGGAAATCGTTGGCTACGGCGCGACGTCCGATGGCTACGACATGGTTGCACCAAGCGGTGAAGGCGCCATCCGTTGCATGCAGATGGCAATGTCTACCGTTGACACCCCAATCGACTACCTGAATACCCACGGCACGTCGACTCCGGTCGGTGACGCCAAGGAAATGGAAGGCGTGCGGGCGGTTTTCGGCGACAAGGCCCCGGCCATCAGCTCTACCAAGAGCCTGTCCGGTCACTCCCTGGGCGCCGCTGGCGTTCACGAAGCGATCTACTGCCTGCTGATGATGGAAGGCAACTTCATGGCCGGCTCGGCCAACATCGACGAGATTGATCCGGTTGTGGCTGATATGCCAATCCTGACCAAGACAGTTGAAAACGCCAAGATCGACACCGTGATGAGCAACAGCTTCGGCTTTGGTGGCACTAACGCTACCCTGGTGCTGAAACGCTGGCAGGGTAAATAAACCCCGCAGGTTGATCATATGAAAAGCCCCGACTGGTTCGGGGCTTTTTTGTGGGTCACTGAATTTGAGATCGTGCTGCTACACAGAAAACCGCGCCACCATCGAATTCAAATCCACCGCCAACCGCGACAACTCCTGGCTCGCCGCACTCGCCTGATTCGCCACCTCGATGTCTGATACGCCAGATCGCGAACGTTCATCAAATTGCGATCCACTTCCCGCGCCACTGCCGCCTGTTGCTCAGACGCACTGGCAATCACCAGGTTACGCTCATTGATGAGGGTAAACGCCGAGGCAATTTCCTCCAGCGCCGTGCCCGCCGAGGTCACACAGCTGAGTTCTTCAGAGGCCGACGCCAACTGGTTGGAAGACGCGGAGATACGCCGGATGGTCTCGCTCAAGTTCTCCTGCATGCCCTTGAGCGCCTGCTGCAAGCGCGCCGGCTCGTCGCGGCCACTCACGCCGACCTCACCGGTCAAGTCCCCGCTGGCCACGCCCTGGGCGACTTTCAACGACTACGCCAACGGCAGCACGATACTGCGTGTCAGCAAAACCGCCCAGGGCAAACACCATCAACGCCAACACACCAAAACCCAATCCTGCACGCGGGGCGATATTCAGACGTCTGATACTCATGCCTTGGCTCCTTCCAAACGCGCTGCATCCATTTGCAGCTGGCTCCTGAAAGGAATCGGCCCATTACGGCGATTGCGCAGGACCACAACGCGATATCAACGTGCTCCGCCATCGCGGCTCGCTTTAGGCAAGACGGCAAGAAAGTTGTCACGCGCGACTTTTTTGGCAACCTCCTCAGGCAACGCATCTAGAAAAGGGTCAAAGCGGCGCATTTCCTTACCCAGATTGTTGAAACGCCCGACTACATCCGAGCCCACCATAAACCGATCTGGAAAGCGCCTCACCAGCGCTACCCACTCCGAGCGTGGCTGACCTGCGTCGTCCAGTAGATACGGCGTGAGCATGCTCCAGGACAAGTCGATATACAGGTTGGGGTAGGCCTCCAGCATGCGGCTCAACGCGGGCAACAAAAAGTCCATCTGCACCTGATGCCGCTGGATTTCCTTGCTGGTGCCGGCATGGGCCCAGATAAAGCGGGTGTGCGGATGGTTGCGCAGCGGCTCCTCGACCTCGGCGAGATACAGCGGGTTACGCTCGCGTTTGGAGGTGATATTGGAGTGCAGCATCACCGGCAGGTCGTTTTCCGCGGCGAGGTGATAGATGCGTGTCATGGCTTCGTTATTCGCGCGCGGTGTGTCACCCGCCGTGATGGCTGTGAGGTCGTCATGGCGCGTGAAGACTTCGCCGATGCCCTGCCAAAGCCCTGGGTTGAGGTCGAGCATGCGCTGGATATGGGCGTCCGAATTCTTGTCATTGGGATTGAAGCCGGACAGGAACGGATGAAAGTGCTGGCGCTGCTCTGGGGTCAGTTTGTTGACGGCTGCCGCGACGATCACGTCGGTGGCGCTGTACCAATAGGCATCGGCGTCATCACCGGCGTAGTAGCGTGGGCGTTTGGGCTCGTCTTCGTGCCATTTCTTCGCGACCGGTATGCCGGAAATCATCACATGCTCAATGCGGTTGTCGGCCATCGCCTTGAGCAGCTTGTCCATGCCCGCGGTTTCCTGGAAGAAATCCACGTAATGCAGGTGCGCGTCGCTGTAGGCATAGTCGCGAGCCTGCACGGCAAGGCTACTGGCGGCGAGCCACAAGGCAAGGGTCAGGCGAGTCCAGGGCACGGTAAAACCTCGATTAGGGCTGATACGGGTAGACCTTGCGCGCCATGCCAGGTTCATCCAGCAAAAAACGCGGAACACCGAAGTGCCCGCATGCTCTATAACTGCATGACCTTCATCCTGCCACCCTGTGAGGTTTGCCATGCCTGTTACCGTGAATACCCTGAACCAGGACAACTTTCGCCATAGCGTCAATATCAACAACCATGAGTTGTTTACTGACCTGCCCAAAAGCCTGGGCGGCGACGATTCGGCGCCCTCCCCCCATGACTACTTCGACGCGGCACTGGCGTCGTGCAAGGCCTTGACCGTCAGGCTTTATGCCCAGAAAAAAGACATCCCGCTGACCGGCGTGACCGTGGAAGTCACCCACGACGCCACCGAAGAGCAAAAGGGCAAATACAAACTCAACGTCAAGCTGACGCTAAAGGGCGTACTTACCGACGAACAACGCGATGAGCTACATCGCGTGGCTGATCGCTGCCCGGTGCACAAGTTGATGACTACCGCCGAGGTCAGCATCGAGACCCAATTGTCGGAAGGCGCCTTCAGCCAATAGCGGCAACATCCTACCGAGCGGGTTATGCTCAGAAGCATCCAACCCGCTCAGACTGGGATGCACCATGACCACCCTCACCGTGATCCGCCCTCGCCCCGAAGATGTCGAAGGCCAACCGATCCTGCGCCCTTTGCCGTCGCGAGAATGCCGCAGCGTTGGGCCTTTTGTGTTTTTCGACCATATGCTGCTCACCCGCTACACGCCGGGCGATGGCATGAACATCCGCCAGCACCCGCATATCGGGCTGTCGACCCTCACTTATCTGTTCAACGGTGCACTGCAGCATAAGGACAGCCTGGGCTCGGACCAAGTGGTGCAAGCCGGCGATGTCAGCTGGATGACTGCCGGTAGTGCGATTGCCCACGTCGAGCGCACGCCAGAGGCGCTCAAGGCCAGCGGTTTCAGCCTGCATGGGCTGCAAGTCTGGCTGGCATCACCAAAGGACCACGAAACGGGGCCGGGGCATTACAGCCATCACCCGGCAGCGAGCTTGCCGGTGAGTGACAACCTCGGCGTGCAGATCCGCCTGATTGCGGGTGATGGGTTCTGCCTCAAGTCGCCGGTGCCGGTGCTATCGCCCACGCTGTATGCAGAGGTGCGCATGCAACCCGCCACGACGCTGCTGATTCCTGATGAGCATGAGGAACGCGCGGTGTATGTGCTGGAGGGTGAAGCGCAGTTGGATGGTGAGGTGTTGGAGGTGCACAGCCTGGTAGTGTTGCCGACCGGGCAGGAAATGACGTTGTGTGCCGAGAGTGACTGCCATCTGGTGGTATTTGGCGGCGCGGCGCTGGATGGGCCACGGCGGATCAATTGGAATTTTGTGGCGAGTGACCCCTCAAGAATCGAACAGGCGCGGCAGCGCTGGGCGGCTGGGGATTGGCCGACGGTGCCGGGTGAGTCTGAAAGAATTGAGTTGCCGGTGAGATAGCATTCGCGAGCAAGCCCGCACACATTCGACCGCGTTTACCCTGTAGGAATGCGCTCGAATGTGGGAGCGGGCTTGCTCGCGATGAGGCCCGAACAAGCGCTAGGGATTTAGCCCTTGAACACTTCATCCAACAAGTTATGCATCGACTGAAAGGCCCGCGCAGCGGTCTTCGCGTCGTACATCATCGTGCCCGGCACATTCGCATGCGGGTCAGTGAAGGAATGTACCGCGCCGCCGTAGCTCAGCAACTGCCAATCCACACCCGCCGCGTTCATTTCATCTTCAAACGCCGGCAGTTGCTCTTTCGGCACCAACGGGTCGCAAGCACCGTGCAGCACCAGCACTGAACCCTTGATGTTCTTCGCATCCGCCGGATTCGGCGTGTCGAGGGTGCCGTGGAACGATACCGCAGCCTTCAACGGCGCACCGGTGCGCGCCAGCTCCAGGGAGCAGCAACCGCCAAAGCAGAACCCAAAGGTTGCCAACCTGGAGGTATCAACCTTCGCTTCGGCCTGGCCTTGCAACTGCTCGAAGGCCGCCTGCATACGCTGGGTCAGCAACGGGCGGTCATTCTTCAACGGCATCATCGCTGCGCCGGCTTCATCGCCATTCGACGGACGCACGGTTTGCCCGTACAGGTCGGCGATGAGCACCACGTAGCCCTTGCTGGCCACGCTTTTGGCGATCTCTTCGGCACCCGCACTCACACCCATCCAGTTCGGCGCCATCAGCAGGCCCGGCAACGGGCCTTTGTGGCTGGCATCGAACGCCAGGCGGCTTTCATAAGACTGGCCATCAATCTGATAGACCACGGAACGCACAGTGACTTGGCTCATCATTTACTCCAGTTGAGATGCACTAGAACGAAAAAACCCGCCGAGGCGGGTTTTCTCTACAACGGTGTCAAACCGACAGTTCAACCAACAGCTTGTTCAGGCGGCGCACATAGGCGGCCGGGTCTTTCAGGCTGTCGCCAGCAGCCAGGGCCGCTTGGTCGAAGAGGATGTGCGACAGGTCGCCAAAACGCTCTTCGTTCTGCTCGGCGTCGAGCTTCCCGATCAGCGGGTGAGCCGGGTTGAATTCGAAGATCGGCTTGGAATCCGGAACCTTTTGCCCGCTGGCTTCGAGGATCTGACGCATCTGCATGCCCAGGTCCGCTTCGCCGATGGCCAGGATCGCCGGGGAATCGGTCAGACGGTGGGAAACCCGCACTTCGCTGACAGCCTCGCCCAGGGACGCCTTGATCCGCTCAACCAGGCCTTCTTTGGCCTTGGCGACTTCTTCGGCTTCTTTCTTCTCTTCTTCGGAGTCCAGGTTACCCAGGTCCAGGTCACCACGGGCCACGTCGACAAAGGACTTGCCGTCGAAGTCGCTGAGGTAGCTCATCAGCCACTCATCGATACGGTCGGTCAGCAGCAGCACTTCGATGCCTTTCTTGCGGAAGACTTCCAGGTGCGGGCTGTTCTTGACCTGAGCGTAGGTTTCGCCGGTCAGGTAGTAGATCTTGTCCTGACCATCCTTGGCACGTGCCAGGTACTCGGCCAGCGACACAACTTGCTCGCCGCCCTCTTCATGAGTCGATGCAAAACGCAGCAGGCCGGCGATTTTTTCCTTGTTGGCGAAATCTTCAGCAGGGCCTTCTTTCATGACCTGGCCGAAGTTTTTCCAGAAGCCTTTGTATTGCTCAGGCTCGTTCTTCGCCAGTTTTTCCAGCATGTCGAGCACGCGCTTGGTCAGCGCCGACTTCATGGAGTCGATGATCGGGTCTTTCTGCAGGATTTCACGCGACACGTTCAGCGACAGGTCGTTGGAGTCGACCACGCCTTTGATAAAGCGCAGGTACAGCGGCAGGAAGGATTCCGCCTGGTCCATCACGAACACGCGCTGCACGTAGAGCTTGAGGCCCTTCGGCGCTTCACGCTGGTACAGGTCGAACGGAGCACGGGCCGGCACGTAGAGCAGCGAGCTGTATTCCAGCTTGCCTTCGACCTTGTTGTGGCTCCAGCTCAGCGGGTTTTCGTAGTCGTGACCGATGTGCTTGTAGAACTCCTGGTATTCCTCGTCCTTGATCTCGGTACGCGGACGGGTCCACAGCGCGCTGGCGCGGTTGACCACTTCCCATTCCTGGGCCGGCGCTTCTTCGCCTTCGGCAGCAGCCTGTTCTTTAGGCAGTTCGATGGGCAAAGCGATGTGGTCGGAGTACTTCTTGATAATGTTGCGCAGGCGCCAGCCATCGGCAAACTCGTCTTCACCGTCTTTGAGGTGCAGCACGATACACGTGCCACGGTCGGCCTTATCGATGGTAGCGATTTCGAACTCGCCCTCACCTTTGGATGACCAGTGCACGCCTTCACCGGCGGCAAGGCCGGCACGGCGACTGAACACTTCAACTTTATCGGCAACGATAAAGGCCGAGTAGAAGCCCACACCGAACTGGCCGATCAGGTGCGAATCTTTTTTCTGGTCGCCCGACAGATTCTTCATGAAATCAGCGGTACCGGATTTGGCGATGGTACCCAAGTGGGTAATCGCGTCTTCACGGCTCATGCCGATGCCGTTGTCTTCGAGGGTGACGGTCTTGGCGTCCTTGTCGAAGCTCACACGGATTTTCAGTTCGGCGCCACCTTCAAGCAACTCCGGCTTGGACAGGGCTTCGAAACGTAATTTGTCGACAGCGTCAGAGGCGTTCGAGATCAATTCGCGAAGGAAGATTTCCTTGTTGGAATACAGCGAATGGATCATGAGGTGCAGCAGTTGCTTCACCTCGGTCTGGAAGCCCAGGGTTTCCTTTTGAGTTTCCACACTCATGGTCATCAAACTCCAATTGGATGGTAGTGGCCGCGCCCTTGAGGGTTGGCGGCGGGTTGTCATCAAAGTTGGGGGCTAAGACCAGGATTTCAAGGGCAGCTCTGTTACTCGATTTTGAAATGCGCACGAGCGGTGGCGATGGGCTCGGCCGCGATGCTTTGCCAGGCGGTGATCGCCACGTTTGCCACTCGTCGGCCTTGGCGCCACACCTGGCATTTGGCGTAAGTGTCGCGAAATTGCCCGGCGCGCAGGTAATCCAGGGAAAAATCGATGATTTTCGGGATGCCTGGCGTACCGGTAAACACCAGTAGGTGCAGCGCCGCCGACAGTTCCATAAAGCCCGCTATCACCCCACCGTGCAGCGCCGGCAATATCGGGTTACCAATATTGTCCTTGTTGGCCGGCAGCCGAAACAGCAATTCATCTCCAAGCCGGGTGCATTCGATGCCGATCAGTTTGGCGTAAGGGATCAGGTTGAGCAGCGCCTCGTAATCGCCGCGCGCATGGGCCTGCTCCAGGCGGGTCTTGAAACGGTGCGTCATGCCTGTTCTCCCTTGAGCGTACTGCCCAGCCCTTGCGTGCCTTTGAGGCGCTTGCCCATGCGCATGAACGTACCCACCACATGGGCGATGGGTTGTTGAGCGTCATCCTGATAGGCGAAGCCACGGGTGAAGATCACGTCGGTGGTCACTCGATAGCATTGGGCGAACCCATACACCGGTTTATGTGGCGCGGCGGGATGCATGTAATCGACCCGCAGGTCGAGGGTCGGGCACACCTCGAACTCCGGCAATACACACAGGGTGGCCATGCCGCAGGCCGTGTCCATCAAGGAGGTCAGCGCGCCGCCGTGGATCACGCCGGTAGTGGGGTTTCCTACCAGATGCGCGGCGTAGGGCATGACAAGTGTGACGCCCTGCGCGTCGGCATGATGGGCGGTAATGCCCAACACCTGACAATGGCGCAAGGCCGATACAAAGCGTGTCGCACGCGCTAGCAGGGGATTTTCGGTCATCGTGTCTGGACTCTTATTTGTATGGATTCGCAATATCGGTGGCGCGTATGGAAGTTCCTAGGTGACTGTTTTTATATATCTTCGTAACAAAAGGAACTAATGCTGAACCGCCATGCTCGAAAGGCCAGTAGATATCTTCAATAAGGAGAAACACCCAATGCGCAAGACTTTAGCTATTTCCATGATGCTGGCCGCTGCCCTCGGTCTCGCTGCCTGCGACAAGAAATCCGAAGACAAAGCCCAAGACGCCGCAGCACATTCCGAGCAAGCTCAGAAAGACATGGCGAAGGCTCAGGATAAAGTGAACGACGCCGCGAAAGAAAATGCCGATGCTGCCAAAGCTCAGGCTGAATCTAACGACGCCGCCGCAAAAGAAGCAGCACCTGCTACCCCTGCCACCGGTTCTTGAGACCGCGGCTTGAAATAGCTTTGCTGCAAGAAGAAAGCCCGCTTAGATAGCGCAATGCTGTTCACTTAAGGATTGTTGACTAATCCTCAAGCAGCCGGAAAATCCGGAGTCTGATAAGGACTCCGGATTTTTTTATGCCTGTTGCCCAGGATTTAAGTGCTGTTCTAGATTTTGCTGAGCGGCCGCTCTCACGCCTTGAGGTGTTCGCCGATCATATTCCTGATGAGTGGATAACAGCAGCGGCCACGCTGGCTGATAAAGCGACGATCCGACGTCGCCGTCTGCCTTCGGACATGGTGCTTTGGCTGGTAATCGGGATGGCCCTTTTCAGGGGCGAGCCGGTCATTGAAGTCGCTCGTCGATTGAATATCTGCGCCGACGGACTTGCCAACGAGGTGCTCCTGGCCAAAAGCGCGCTGTCCCAGGCTCGCCAACGTCTGGGCAAGCAACCCATCGCCTGGCTGTTTCAGCAGTGCGCCAACGCCTGGGGATATGAGCGCTACCCACAAGACGACTGGCATGGGCTCCAGGTGTTTGCAGTTGATGGCGCCTTATTTCGAACACCGGAAACATCTGCCTTGCGAGAGCATTTCGGCTCTGGCAATACCTCTTCCGAACGTCAAACCCCATACCCGGTATTGCGCCTTGTTGCACTGATGAATGCCCGCTCGCACATCATTGCCAATGCGGCCATCAGCCCTTATCGAAAGGGCGAGATCCCACTGGCGAGGGATTTCGTTGAGGCCATACCCAACGATTCGGTGACGCTGCTGGATAAAGGCTTTTTCAGTGCGGACCTGTTACTGAGCATCCAAAGTCCTGAGCAAAACCGTCATTGGATGATCCCGGAACGCAAGGGCACGGTCCGTACGGAAATTGAGTGCTACGGCGATGGGGACTACCTGGTGCAGATGAAGGTCTCGCCACAGGCGCGTAAAAAGAACCCGGTTCTGCCTGAGTACTGGCAGGTGCGAGCCGTCAGCTATGAGGTCGAAGGCAAGGAAAAAACCGTCTTCACCTCGCTGCCCGCTTCACGCTTTAGCGCTGAGCAGGTCGCTACTCTTTATCATGAACGATGGGAGATCGAGCTGGGTTTTCGGGATATCAAAAGCTCAATGCAGGACAACGCATTGACCCTTCGCAGCAAGACCGTAGAGCTGGTGTATCAGGAGCTGTGGGGACTGTTGCTGGCGTACAACGTAGTGCGACGCGAGGCCAGCCAGGCAGCTGTTGCGCACAACCGAGCCCCCAGCGAGGTGAGCTTCAAGTTTGCCTGTCAGCATATCGCTAGCCATTTGGTGGTGATGGCTGGCGCCGTATCGCCATCACATACGCCAAGACGCCTGGAAGAGCTTCGCGGCAGCATAGGTGTGCTCTTCATAACAAAACGCCCCAGGCCAGCAAGGCCCAGGGCGGTGAAGATGTCAAAAACCCGGTATCCGATTAACCGCAATGCTGCTCCGCTTAAGTGAACAGCATTGCGCTTAGATAGCGGGCTTTCTTTTGTCTGGCATTTAGAGTTGACGGTTTAACTAAATCGTCTCTTTAACCACTTCCGGCAACGGCGTATCGGTCTGCGTATACACCATCACTTGCAGTACGTCGGAATGAAACTCCCGGCGATACAACACCAGCACCACTCCACTGCTCATCAACATGAACAACCAGGGGCTGACAAACCACGCGAGCATGGTCATGCCGAAGTAATAAGCGCGCAGACCAAAGTTGAACTGGTTGGCGGCCATGGAGATCACCCGTGCCGCGCGCAGGGCAAATGCGTTGCGCTCCTGCTCCGACACGTGCCGCTCGCCGATCATCGGTGCCGAGCCCACCAGCACCGCCGCGAAGTTGTATTGGCGCATGCACCAGCTGAACGTGAAAAACGCATAGACGAATACCAGCGCCAGGCATAGCAGCTTGATCTCTGACATGCCTTGGGAGGCCTGCTGCACCATGGGGATGTCCGCCAACAGCGACACCGCGCGCTCCGAGGCGCCGAGCACGGTGAGAATACCGGCCAGGATAATCAAGGTACTGGAGGCGAAGAACGAGGCGTTGCGTTCCAGGTTGCCGATCACACTGGCATCGGCGATGCGGTTGTCGCGCAACAGCATGCGGCGCATCCAGTCTTCGCGATACAGATGCAGCACGCTGGCGAGGCACGCGGTGTCCCGGGCTTTCCAGGTGGCATAGCGGGTGTACCCTCCCCAGCAGAGGACGAACCAGAGGGCGGCAAGCAGGTGGATCTGATTGGTTTCGACGAACGACATGTGGATCCTGTTGCACGGTGGTGTGGATGTTAACGCAGTCTAAAATGTGGGGGCGGGCTTGCTCGCTCCCATATTTACTGCGCTCCAACTTTAGAAGGTTGTTGTCTCATAAGCATAAAAAATGCCCCGTATCGATTGATACGGGGCATTTCAGTACTGCGAGAACGTAGGTTATGCGATTGCTTCGCTGCGCTTACCGAGCATGCGGTCAACCACCACCGCAACCCCCAGGGTCATCACCGAAGGCACCAGCCACGCCAGGCCCTGCTCGCTCAACGGCAAATTTGCAAACTGCGACGGCAACCAACCCGCCAGACCCGCCCCCTTGAGCGCGTCGATGCAGCCAAAGATGAACGACACCAACATCACCGGTCCAACGATACGGCCCTGCTCCTGCCAGAAGTCTTTGCAGAAGCTCAGCGCAACCAGCACGATGCACGGCGGATAGATCGCGGTGAGTACCGGGATCGAGAAGGCAATCAGCTTGGTCAGGCCCAGGTTGGACACGAACAGCGAGAACAGCGCCAGGATCACCACCAGGGTCTTGTAGGAGAGCGGCAAGACGCGGCTGAAGTACTCGGCGCAGGCACAGGTGAGGCCAACAGCCGTGACCAGGCACGCCAGGGAGATCAGCACAGCCAGGAAGCCGCTGCCCAGGGAACCAAACGTGTGTTGCACATAGGCGTGTAATACGGCGGCGCCATTGGCAGCACCGGCGGCGACTTCATGGCTGCCCGAACCAAGGCGGAACAGGCTGACATACACCAGCGCCAAGCCCACACCGGCGATCAAGCCGGCGATGATTGCGTAGCGGGTGATCAGCTTTGGCGACTCCAGGCCACGGGAGCGAATGGCGTTGACGATCACGATGCCGAACACCAGGGCGCCCAGGGTATCCATGGTCAGGTAGCCATTGATGAAGCCTTGTGAGAACGGCGCAGCCACGTATTCCGGGGTAGCGACACCCACGTCACCGGCCGGCAAGGCAAACGCGGCGATGCCGAGGATGGCCAAGGCAATGATCTTCAGCGGTGCGAGGAATCGACCCACGGTGTCCAGCAGTCGGCCTGGGTACAGGGAGACAAAGAACACCACCAGGAAATACACCGAACTGTAGAGGAACAGCGCCAACGGGCTTTCGCCGGTCAGCGGTGCCAGGCCCACCTCAAAGGATACGGTCGCGGTACGCGGCGTGGCGAACAGCGGCCCTACCGCCAGATACGCCGCCGCCGCCAGCAGGCCACCGGCAATCTTGCCGATCGGGCTGCTCAACGCGTCCATACCGCCGCCAACCTTGGCCAGCGCGATCACGGTGACCACCGGCAAACCCACCGCGGTGATCAAAAAGCCCAGCGCTGCCATCCAAACGTGAGGCCCGGACTGCAAACCCACAATAGGCGGGAAGATGATGTTGCCGGCGCCCACGAACAGGGCAAAGGTCATAAAACCCAGCGCCAGGATGTCCTGGCCTTTCAACACTTTCATTTGAGGAAATACCACACTACTGAATCGGAATTTAGAGAGGGATTCCCTATGGATGAGGGAAATACTGCCGGCCCTTATGGGAGCCGACCGGTCTAGCGCGCGGCTTCCTTTTGGGATGCGGGCGCATAAAGAGGCGGCTAGGGTACAGAATTGGGCTGACAAACGCACTGTTGCGGGGCGGACTGTCCGATAAGCGACAGTTCCATGTCGCATTCTCGTAAGAGCAGCAACAAGTGGCAAGCTTCAAGCGGCAAGAAGCACCGCATGCTTCTCTCTTACCGCTTAAAGCTTGCCGCTTATAGCTGCCTTTAAACGCACAAAGGCCACCCGAAGGTGGCCTTTGTGTGGGTAAAGCGTCAGCTAAGCGCGAGGCTTATTTGACAGCCCAACCCGTCAGCTCGGACAAAGCCTTGCCGATGTCTGCCAGCGAACGCACGGTTTTAACGCCTGCGTCTTCCAGGGCTGCAAACTTCTCGTCTGCAGTGCCCTTGCCGCCAGAGATGATTGCGCCAGCATGGCCCATGCGCTTGCCAGCAGGGGCAGTCACACCAGCGATGTAGGAAACAACCGGCTTGGTCACGTGTGCCTTGATGTAGGCAGCCGCTTCTTCTTCAGCCGAACCGCCGATCTCACCGATCATGACGATCGCTTCGGTCTTCGGGTCTTCCTGGAACAGCTTCAGGATGTCGATGAAGTTGGAGCCTGGGATCGGGTCACCGCCGATGCCGACGCAAGTCGACTGACCGAAACCGGCGTCAGTGGTCTGCTTAACAGCTTCGTAGGTCAGGGTGCCGGAACGGGAAACGATACCGACTTTGCCTGGCAAGTGAATGTGACCTGGCATGATGCCGATCTTGCATTCGCCTGGGGTGATCACGCCTGGGCAGTTAGGGCCGATCAGGGTAACACCCAGCTCGTCGCACTTAACTTTAGCGTCCAGCATGTCCAGGGTAGGAATGCCTTCGGTGATGCAAACGATCAGCTTGATGCCGCCGAAGGCTGCTTCCAGGATGGAGTCCTTGCAGAAAGGAGCTGGAACGTAGATCACGCTGGCGGTAGCGCCAGTGGTTTCTACAGCTTCTTTCACGGTGTTGAACACTGGCAAACCCAGGTGCTCGGTACCGCCTTTACCAGGAGTAACGCCACCCACCATCTTGGTGCCGTATTCGATGGCTTGCTGGGTATGGAAACTACCTTGCGAACCGGTAATACCCTGGCAGATAACTTTGGTGTCTTTATTGATCAGGACGCTCATTATTTGCCCTCCGCAGCTTTGACAACTTGTTGAGCAGCGTCGGTCAGGCTGGTAGCCGCGATGATGTTCAAACCGCTTTCTGCCAGTACTTTAGCGCCCAGTTCAGCGTTGTTACCTTCAAGGCGAACAACAACCGGGATTTTAACGCCGACTTCTTTCACTGCACCGATGATGCCTTCGGCAATCATGTCGCAACGAACGATGCCGCCGAAGATATTGACCAGTACTGCAGCGACGTTGGCGTCGGACAGGATGATCTTGAAGGCTTCGGTCACGCGTTCTTTGGTGGCACCACCGCCTACGTCGAGGAAGTTGGCTGGTTTGCCGCCATGCAGGTTGACGATGTCCATGGTACCCATGGCCAGGCCAGCACCGTTGACCATGCAACCGATGTTACCTTCCAGCGCTACGTAGTTCAGTTCGAACTTGGCAGCGTGCGCTTCGCGCGGATCGTCTTGCGACGGATCGTGGAAAGTCTTCAGCTTAGGCTGACGGTACATGGCGTTGGCGTCGATGTTGATCTTGGCGTCCAGGCAGTGCAGATCGCCGTCAGCCTTGATCACCAGCGGGTTCACTTCCAGCAGGGCCAGATCGTGATCCTGGAACAGTTTGGCCAGACCCACAAAGATCTTGGCGAACTGGGCAACTTGCTTGCCTTCCAGGCCCAGCTGGAATGCCAACTCGCGACCTTGGAATGGCTGAGCGCCAACCAGTGGATCGATAGTGGCTTTCAGAATTTTTTCTGGGGTTTCGTGAGCGATTTTCTCGATGTCCACGCCACCTTCGGTGGAAGCCATGAACACGATGCGACGGCTCGAACGGTCAACGACAGCGCCCAGGTACAGCTCTTTAGCGATATCAGTGCACGATTCAACCAGGATCTTGGTGACTGGCTGGCCATTGGCATCAGTCTGGTAAGTCACCAGACGCTTGCCCAGCCACTGCTGTGCGAAGGCTTTGGCGTCTTCTTTGCTGCGAACCAGCTTAACGCCGCCCGCTTTACCGCGACCACCAGCGTGGACCTGGGCTTTGACAACCCACTCGGTGCCGCCGATTTTGTCGCACGCTTCCGCTGCTGCTTCCGGGGTGTCTACTGCGTAGCCCTTGGATACTGGCAGGCCGTATTCAGCGAACAGCTGCTTACCCTGATACTCGTGAAGATTCATGCTTTTTACCGTCTTCGTTAGGTACTGCGCATTCGGCGCTGCGCTCATTATGAGTGCCGCGCCACCTGTGACTGCTGCTTGCGCAACTTGCGGGGCTCAGGGCCCGTAAAGCTGCGCAAGACTGCGTCCAGCGGATATTCCGCGGTGAGTCTTGCGCGCAAGGCTCACGACGGGCAACTCCGCCGTGGTTTCTTATTATCTCGCTTAGCGCTTCTTGCGGTTGGCGATGTGGATGGCGCCGCCATTCACCGCCAACGCTGCTTCGTGCAACGCTTCGGACAGGGTCGGATGGGAGAAGACCATCATGCCCAGGTCCTCGGCACTGGTGCCGAATTCCATACCGATCGCGCCTTGCTGAACCAGTTCTGCAGCGCTTGGGCCAATCACGTGGACGCCCAATACGCGGTCAGTCTTGGCATCAGCGATGACTTTGACAAAACCACCGGTGTCGTTGGCTGCCATGGCACGGCCAGAAGCAGCAAACGGGAAGGTGCCGACGTTAACTTCAACGCCTTCAGCTTTCAACTGCTGTTCGTTCTTGCCGACCCATGCAATTTCCGGGTGGGTGTAGATAACCGATGGGACCAGGTCGTAGTTCATCTGGGTCTTGTGACCCTTGATGCGCTCGACAACCATAATGCCTTCTTCGGAAGCCTTGTGCGCGAGCATCATGCCGCGAACCACGTCACCGATGGCGTACACGCCAGGCACGGTGGTAGCGCAGTGATCGTCAACGTGGATGAAGCCACGTTCGTCGATGTTCACGCCGCTGTCAGCTGCCAGCAGGTCAGTGGTCACTGGACGGCGACCAACGGCTACGATCAGCTTGTCGAATGTGATGGTCTGCTCGCCTTCTTTATCGGTGTAGGTCACAACGACTTCTTCGCCGTTGACCTTGGAACCGGTAACACGGGCGCCCAGCTTGATGTCCAGACCTTGCTTGGTCAGGGTTTTCAGGGCTTCTTTGGACACCGCGGTGTCGGCAGCCAGCAGGAACGTGTCCAGAGCTTCCAGCACGGTGACGTCGGACCCCAAACGGGACCATACCGAACCCAGTTCCAGGCCGATCACGCCAGCGCCGATCACGCCAAGACGCTTAGGAATCGATTGGAACTCCAGGGCGCCGGTCGAATCAACGATCACGTTCTGGTCAACTGGAGCAGGTGGGATGTCGATTGGGCGCGAACCTGGGGCCAGGATCACGTTCTCGGCTTCGATGACTTCAACCGAGCCGTCTGGCTTGGTGATTTCAACTTTCTTGCCGGCCAGCAACTTGCCGTGACCTTGCAGGGAAGTCACGCCGTTGGCCTTGAACAAGGTGGCAACGCCGGAAGTCAGGCCTTTAACGATGTTGGCTTTACGGCCGATCATCGCTGGCACGTCCATGGTCACGCCAGCGTGGTTAATGCCGTGGATCGCGAAACCGTCTTGGGCTTCGTGGAATTTCCAGGAGCTGTCCAGCAGCGCCTTGGAAGGAATGCAACCAACGTTCAGGCAAGTACCGCCCAATGCCAGTTTGCCTTCCTTGTCGGTGTATTTTTCGATGCAAGCAGTCGAGAGGCCCAGTTGTGCGGCCTTGATGGCGGCAACATAGCCGCCAGGACCTGCACCAATCACTACAACGTCAAATTTCTGTGTCATAAAAAGGTTCCCTTTTTAGCTGCAAGCTACAAGCTGCACGCCGCAAGTTGAAAGCACCGTTCGCCGCTTTGGGCTTGGCGCTTTCAGCTTGCGACTTGCAGCTGCTTTTTAGATATCCAGAAGCAGACGAGCTGGGTCTTCCAGCAGGTTTTTGATGGTCACCAGGAAAGTCACGGCTTCTTTACCATCGATCAGGCGGTGATCGTAAGACAGTGCCAGGTACATCATCGGGCGGATCACGACTTGGCCGTTGATGGCCATCGGACGCTGGATGATGTTGTGCATGCCCAGGATTGCGGCTTGTGGCGGGTTGACGATCGGCGTCGACATCATCGAACCGAAGGTACCACCGTTAGTGATGGTGAACGTACCGCCGGTCATCTCGTCGATGGTCAGCTTGCCGTCACGGGCTTTCTTGCCGAAGCCTGCGATGCCGCCTTCGATTTCAGCCAGGCTCATCAGCTCGGCGTTACGCAGTACTGGAACTACCAGGCCACGGTCGCTGGACACGGCAACGCCGATGTCTGCATAGCCGTGGTAAACGATGTCGGTACCATCGATCGAAGCGTTGACTGCCGGGTAGCGTTTCAGCGCTTCAGTAGCCGCTTTCACGAAGAACGACATGAAGCCAAGGCGCACGCCGTTGTGGGACTTCTCGAACAGATCCTTGTACTTCGAACGCAGGGCCATGACTTCGGTCATGTCGACTTCGTTGAAGGTAGTCAGCATCGCCATGTTCGACTGTGCTTCAACCAGACGCTTGGCCACGGTGGCCCGTACGCGGGTCATCGGTACGCGCTTCTCGGTGCGGTCGCCAGCGGCGAACACAGGCGCAGCGGCAGCCGGGGCAGCTGCCTTGGCAGGTGCGGCGGCTGGAGCGTTTTTCTTGGCTTCAACTGCAGCCACCACGTCTTCCTTGGTCACACGGCCGTCTTTGCCGGTGCCTTTGATGGACGACAGGTTGATGCCGTTTTCTTCAGCCAGCTGACGGGCAGCCGGTGCAGCGATGGGATCTTCGCCACCTGCAGCCGGAGCAGCAGCGGGAGCCGAAGCAGCAGCCGGTGCAGCGGCAGCAGGAGCAGCGGCAGCAGGAGCAGCGGCAGCAGCGCTGCCCTCTTCGATCGAGCCCAGCACCTGGTTCGACAGAACGGTAGCGCCTTCTTCGGCAACGATTGCACCCAGTACGCCGTCAGCTTCGGCCAACACTTCCAGAACGACTTTGTCGGTCTCGATGTCGACGATCAGGTCGTCACGCTTTACAGCGTCGCCTGGTTTCTTGTGCCAGGTGGCAACGGTGCCATCGGCAACCGATTCCGGGAATGACGGGGCTTTGATTTCGATAGCCATTATCTGTGGGTCCTTAAAATTCGGTTTCAGTCAGCGCGAAGGCGTTAAACAGTGAAAGCATCTTGCAGCAGTTTTTCCTGCTGCTCGGCGTGCATCGACGCATAACCACACGCGGGTGCAGCAGAAGCGTCACGACCGGCATATTCCAGGCCCAGGGCCTGCTTATGGTTACCGATGCTGCGACGCAAATGATGCTGGCTGCTGTACCAAGCGCCCTGGTTCATCGGTTCTTCCTGGCACCACACAACATTAGTGAGGTTGGTGTAAGGCGCGATGGCCTCCATCAGGTCGTCTTCCGGGAACGGGTAAAGCTGCTCGATACGCACGATGGCGATGTCTTCGCGGCCTTCGGCACGGCGTTTTTCCAGCAGGTCGTAGTAGACCTTGCCGCTGCACAGGACCAGGCGAGTCACTTTCGCCGCGTCCAGCGTATCGATCTCTGGAATAACGGTCTGGAACGAACCATCCGCCAGATCTTCCAGGGTCGAGATGGCCAATTTATGACGCAGCAGCGACTTCGGTGTCAGTACCACCAGCGGCTTGCGCAGCGGGCGGATCACCTGGCGACGCAGCAAGTGGTAGATCTGGGCCGGGGTAGTCGGCACGCACACCTGGATGTTGTGCTCGGCGCACAGCTGCAGGTAACGCTCCAGACGGGCCGAGGAGTGCTCCGGACCCTGACCTTCATAACCGTGTGGCAGCAGCATGGTCAGACCGCACAGACGGCCCCACTTGTGCTCGCCGCTGGTGATGAACTGGTCGATAACCACCTGGGCACCGTTGGCGAAGTCGCCGAACTGGGCTTCCCAGATCACCAGCGCCTGCGGCATGGTGGTCGAGTAACCGTATTCGAACGCCAGTACCGCTTCTTCGGACAGGAACGAATCGTACAGGTCGAAACGTGGCTGGCCAGCGTACAGGTTCTGCAACGGGATATAGGTGCCCGCGTCTTTCTGGTTGTGCAGCACAGCATGACGGTGCGAGAACGTACCACGGCCGATGTCCTGGCCAGTCATGCGGATAGGGTGACCTTCGAACGCCAGGGTCGCGTACGCCATGGTTTCGGCGTAACCCCAGTTGATCGGCAGGCCGCCGGCTTGCATCTTCTGACGGTCTTCGTAGATCTTCGCAACCTGGCGCTGAACCACGAAACCTTCCGGGATTTCCAGCAGCTTGGCGGACAACTCCTGCAAGGTCTTCAGATCGAACGACGTATCGTGACGCGCAGTCCAGGCGTGGCCCAGGTACGGACGCCAGTCAACGAACAACTCTTTGTTCGGCTCTTTAACCAGGCTTTTTACAACATGCAGACCATTGTCCAGCGCGTTGCGGTATTCATCGACTTTCGCCTGAACACGCGCATCGTCAACCACGCCGGCCTTGGTCAGGCTTTCGGCGTACAGCTCACGGGTAGTGCGCTGCTTGGTGATCTGCTGATACATCAACGGCTGAGTACCGCTTGGCTCGTCCGCTTCGTTGTGACCGCGACGGCGGTAGCAAACCAGGTCGATCACCACATCGCGCTTGAACTGCATGCGGTAATCAATGGCCAACTGGGTCACAAACAGCACAGCTTCCGGATCATCGCCATTCACATGGAGGATCGGCGCCTGGATCATCTTGGCAACGTCGGTCGCGTACTCGGTAGAGCGCGCGTCCAGCGGGTTGCTGATGGTGAAGCCAACCTGGTTGTTGATGACGATGTGAACGGTACCGCCGGTCTTGAAGCCGCGGGTCTGCGACATCTGGAACGTTTCCAGGACCACGCCTTGACCGGCGAAAGCCGCGTCACCGTGGATGGAAATCGGCAGAACCTTTTCACCGGTGGTGTCATTACGACGATCCTGGCGAGCACGGACCGAACCCTCGACCACTGGAGAAACAATTTCCAGGTGGGATGGGTTGAAGGCCATGGCCAGGTGAACTTCACCGCCGGTGGTCATCACGTTGGACGAGAAGCCCTGGTGGTATTTAACGTCACCGGAACCCAGCTCAACCTTCTTCTTGCCTTCGAACTCGTCGAACAGCTCACGCGGGTTCTTGCCGAAGGTGTTGACCAACACGTTCAAGCGACCACGGTGAGCCATGCCGATCACGATTTCCTTGGTGCCGTAGGAACCGGAACGCTGGATCAACTCGTCGAGCATCGGGATCAGGCTTTCGCCGCCTTCCAGACCGAAACGCTTGGTGCCCGGGTATTTGGTACCCAGGTACTTTTCCAGGCCTTCGGCAGCGGTTACGCGCTCGAGCAGATGGCTGCGGACATCGTCAGACAGCACTGGACGACCACGCACACCTTCCAGACGGTGCTGGAACCAGTGGCGTTGCTCGGAATCGGTGATGTGCGTGAACTCAGCGCCAATGGTGCGGCAATATGTCTGCTGCAACGCTTCGTGAATTTCGCGTAGGCTCGCTTCCTCTTTGCCGATGAACAGGTCGCCGGCACGGAAGGTCGTATCAAGATCGGCATTGGTCAAGCCGTAATGATTGATCGACAGGTCAGCAGGTGCAGGACGCTTCCAGAGCCCCAGCGGATCAAGCTGGGCCGCCTGGTGGCCACGCATCCGGTAGGCCTGGATCAGTCGCAACACCTCAACTTGCTTCTTCTCGTGCTCACTGCTCACGCTGCCGGCGGAAACCGGTTGGGCGCGGCGCTGGTTCTTTGCCAGCAGCACAAACTGATCGCGAATCGTGGCGTGCGATACATCGGTGGCAGCGTTGCCGTCTGAAGACAACGTCTGAAATTTGGTGCGCCATTCTTCTGGCACAGCGTTAGGGTCGTGCAGGTAGAGCTCATAAAGCTCTTCCACATAGGCAGCGTTACCACCTGAAAGATAGCCGCTGTTCCACATGCGCTGCATCACGCTTTCTTGCATGCTTGGTCACCCTCGATTTGGGGACACCACCGGCGAAAACACCGAGTTTGCTTGCAAAAGGCCAAGTGCAGCGACCAAAACAAGCCACTTAGGATCACGCTGATAGTTCGGGTACCAACCCGAATGCCCCTGCTTGTCTCATTTCTTCAAAATAAGAGCCGCGGCTTTGTAAGTCGCTGCTCAAGTTAAAACTACGGCGCCGGTTGAAGCCTGCGCCGTAGCATTTACGGGCACAACGGTCCTGCTTTTACGAAAAACGTCGCTTACACGCCGCTCTGCAGCAGCATGTTACGGATGTGACCAATGGCCTTAGTCGGGTTCAGGCCTTTGGGACATACGTTGACGCAGTTCATGATCCCGCGGCAGCGGAATACGCTGAACGGGTCATCCAGCGAAGCCAGACGCTCGGACGTCTTGGTGTCACGGCTGTCTGCCAGGAAGCGGTACGCTTGCAGCAGGGCAGCTGGACCCAGGAACTTGTCCGGGTTCCACCAGAAGGACGGGCACGACGTCGAGCAGCAAGCGCACAGGATGCACTCGTACAGACCGTCGAGCTTCTCGCGCTCTTCCGGGGACTGCAGACGCTCGATGGCCGGAGCCGGCGTGTCGTTCTGCAGGAACGGCTTAACTTTCTCGTATTGCTTGTAGAAGATGCTCATATCCACGACCAGGTCACGGATAACCGGCAAACCTGGCAGCGGACGAACGATCAGCTTGTTGCCTTTAACCACGGCAGACAGCGGCGTGATGCACGCCAGGCCGTTTTTGCCGTTGATGTTCATGCCGTCGGAACCGCACACACCTTCACGGCAAGAGCGACGATACGAGAAACCTTCGTCCTGCTCTTTGATCAGCGCCAGTACATCCAGCACCATCAGGTCTTTACCACCGGTATCAACCTGGAACTCCTGCATGAACGGCGCAGCGTCCTGATCAGGGTTGTAGCGATAAACACTGACTTTCAACATGGCAGCCACCCTTAGTAAGTCCGAATCTTCGGTTCAAACGTCGGTACCGTCTTCGGCGAGAAGTTCACGGCACGCTTGGTTACGCGCTTGTCACCCGGGAAGTATAGGGTGTGGCACAACCAGTTTTCGTCATCGCGATCTTCAAAGTCTTCACGCGCATGAGCACCACGGGATTCTTTACGAACCTCGGCGGCGATCGCAGTCGCTTCAGCCACTTCCAGCAGGTTTTGCAGCTCAAGGGCTTCGATACGAGCGGTGTTGAACGCCTGGCTCTTATCGTTGATCTTGACGTTGGCGATGCGCACGCGCAGATCAGCCAGCTGGGCAATACCCTTCTGCATGTATTCGCCGGTACGGAATACACCGAAGTAGTTCTGCATGCAGCTTTGCAGCTCGCGACGCAGGGTAGCTACGTCTTCGCCATCCGTGCGCGAGTTCAGCGCATTCAGACGGGCCAGGGCTGCTTCGATGTTGGCGTCGGTCGCGTCATCGTATTCGATGCCGTCGGTCAGCGCTTTTTCGAGGTGCAGGCCGGCAGCACGACCGAATACCACCAGATCGAGCAGCGAGTTGCCGCCCAGACGGTTGGCACCGTGTACCGATACGCACGCCACTTCGCCTACGGCGAACAGACCATGAATGATCTCGTCCACGCCTTCAGCGTTCTGGGTGATCGCCTGGCCATGAATGTTGGTCGGCACGCCGCCCATCATATAGTGGCAGGTTGGAACAACCGGAACCGGTGCAACGACCGGGTCAACGTGTGCGAAGGTCTTGGACAGCTCGCAGATGCCTGGCAGACGGCTGTGCAGCACTTCTTCGCCCAGGTGATCGAGCTTGAGCAGTACGTGGTCGCCGTTCGGGCCACAGCCGTTGCCGGCGATGATCTCTTTAACCATCGAACGGGCTACAACGTCACGGCCAGCAAGGTCTTTCGCGTTCGGCGCATAACGTTCCATGAAACGCTCGCCGTGCTTGTTGATCAGGTAACCACCTTCACCACGGCAACCTTCTGTAACCAGTACACCGGCACCGGCGATGCCGGTCGGGTGGAACTGCCACATTTCGATGTCTTGCACTGGCACGCCGGCACGCAGTGCCATGCCAACGCCGTCACCGGTGTTGATCAGGGCATTGGTGGTCGAAGCGTAGATGCGGCCTGCACCGCCCGTCGCCAGAACAGTAGCCTTGGCGCGGATATAGGTGGTTTCACCGGTTTCGATGCAAATGGCGATCACGCCGACGAATGCGCCGTCGGCGTTCTTCACCAGGTCAACCGCGTAGTATTCGTTCAGGAACGTAGTGCCGGCTTTCAGGTTGCCCTGATAAAGCGTGTGCAGCAGCGCGTGACCGGTACGGTCGGACGCGGCGCAAGTACGGGCAGCCTGCCCGCCTTTACCGTAATCCTTCGACTGGCCACCGAATGGACGCTGGTAGATACGGCCTTGCTCGGTACGGGAGAACGGCAGACCCATGTGGTCCAGCTCGAACACCGCGGCCGGGCCTTCCTGACACATATATTCGATAGCGTCCTGGTCACCGATATAGTCGGAACCCTTGACGGTATCGTACATGTGCCAGCGCCAGTCATCGTTCGGGTCGGCGGAGGCGATGGCGCAGGTGATGCCACCCTGGGCCGATACGGTGTGGGAACGGGTCGGGAACACCTTGGTGATCACGGCAGTCTTGTGACCGCCCTGTGCCAGCTGCAGCGCAGCGCGCATGCCAGCACCGCCGCCACCAATAATGATGGCGTCGAATGAAATAGTTGGAATGTTAGCCATGAATCAGATACCCCAAAGAATCTGCACACCCCAGACGAAGTAAGCGAACATCGCGACGCCGCATACTGCCTGGAAGAGGAAACGTACTGCGGTCGCGGACTTACCCAGTGCCATTGGCGTCAGGTAGTCGGTCGCGATGGTCCACATGCCAACCCAGGCATGAGCACCCAGGGCAACAAGGGCCAGCAGACTGAAGATTCGCATCGCATTGTGGGAAAACAGGCCGTGCCATTGCTCATAGCCGATGCCCGGATTTGCGACGAGGTATCCGATCAGGAAAATGAAATAAGCCGCGAGAACAACCGCAGACACACGTTGTGCCATCCAGTCATAGAGGCCCGAACGCGATAGGTTCGTAACGCTGGTTACCATATCCAAACTCCTGCCAGAACGATCAGCACCACGGAAATGGCGATGATGATTTTCGAGCCCAGGCGGCCGCCTTCCAGCGTCTCACCGATGCCCATGTCCATGATCAAGTGGCGCACACCGGCTACCAGGTGATACAGCAGAGCGGACAAGAGGCCCCATGCTACGAACTTGGCCAGCGGGCTGGTCAAGCATGCCTTCACCTCGGCGTAATCTTCCTCGGAACCCAGGGATTTGCTCAATGCATAAAGCATGATGCCCAAGCCCAGGAACAGGATGATGCCGGAAACACGGTGCAGGAACGACGTAACGCCGGTGATGGGGAGTTTGATGGTCCTTAGGTCTAGGTTTACAGGTCGTTGGCTATTCACGGCTTTTTTTCACACTTAAGAGCCCCTAACAATCAGGGCAAAGTTGTCGGGGAGTGCACTGGTCAGGTAAGCACCACCCAGGGAGTGCGACCCCCAATGAAAGCAAGCCCAAAAGCCCTTGGCGGTCGGTGGCCGAGTATAGACAGTTAGGTTACTAATGACAACGCGCTCACCTCACCCTAATAGCGGATTGCGCTGGCGGGGTAAAAGGCGTAAACGGCAGTCAATTTCGAGGAAAAAGTACGGTTAAAGCCTTCTGGGGCAAGACTTTAGGCAAATTGACATCTGAATTTATCTCACTATAGTGGTGCGGGCCCTGCGTGGGGGGTCTGTCTGATGATTTGAAGCATAAATAGGAGGCCACATGGCTGACAAAAAAGCGCAGTTGATCATCGAGGGCGCAGCCCCCGTCGAGCTGCCCATTTTAACCGGCACCGTTGGTCCCGATGTTATCGACGTACGGGGCCTGACGGCCACGGGCCGTTTCACTTTCGACCCAGGCTTCATGTCGACCGCTTCTTGCGAGTCGAAGATCACCTATATCGACGGCGATAATGGCATTCTGCTTCACCGCGGCTACCCGATTGAACAACTGGCTGAGAAGTCGGACTACCTGGAAACCTGCTACCTGCTGCTAAACGGCGAATTGCCAACAGCCGAGCAAAAAGCCCAGTTCGTCAGCACCGTGAAGAACCACACCATGGTTCACGAGCAGTTGAAGACCTTCTTCAACGGCTTCCGTCGCGACGCCCACCCGATGGCCGTCATGTGCGGCGTGGTCGGCGCCCTGTCGGCCTTCTATCATGACTCCCTCGACATCAATAACCCGCAGCATCGCGAAATCTCCGCGATCCGCCTGGTTGCCAAGATGCCGACCCTGGCCGCAATGGTTTACAAGTACTCCATGGGCCAACCCATGATGTACCCGCGCAACGACCTGACGTACGCGGAAAACTTCCTGCACATGATGTTCAACACGCCGTGCGAGATCAAACCGATCAGCCCCGTGCTGGCCGCCGCGATGGACAAGATTTTTATCCTTCACGCCGACCACGAACAGAACGCCTCGACTTCTACCGTACGTCTGGCAGGTTCTTCGGGTGCCAACCCGTTCGCCTGTATCGCCGCCGGTATCGCTGCACTGTGGGGCCCAGCCCACGGCGGTGCGAACGAAGCCGTGTTGGCCATGCTCGATGAAATCGGCGACGTCTCGAACATCGACACATTCATCGCCAAGGCCAAGGACAAGAACGACCCGTTCAAGCTGATGGGCTTCGGTCACCGGGTCTACAAGAACCGCGACCCGCGCGCCACCGTCATGAAACAGACCTGCGACGAAGTGTTGAAGGAACTGGGCATCAAGAACGATCCGCAACTCGAACTGGCCATGCGCCTGGAAGAGATCGCCCTGACCGACCCCTACTTCATCGAACGCTCGCTGTACCCGAACGTCGACTTCTACTCGGGGATCATCCTCAAGGCGATCGGCATTCCAACCAGCATGTTCACCGTGATCTTCGCCCTGGCGCGGACCGTGGGCTGGATCTCCCACTGGAAAGAAATGCTCTCCAGCCCGTACAAGATTGGCCGCCCGCGCCAGCTGTACACCGGCTACGAGTCGCGTGACATCACCAAGCTGGAAGATCGGCACTAAATTCCAGCCAAATAAAACGGCCTCTTAATGAGGCCGTTTTTTTTGGCTGGAATTTAGTGAGCTGCAAGCTTCAAGCGATTAGTTACAAGCAAAAAAATACCCCTGCATCTCTACAGGGGTATTTCTCTACACAGCACTGCTTTTAACTTGCAGCTTGTAGCTTAAAGCTGCTTCAGTGCTGTACTGCCCCACTCGCCCCCAGGCCAGTTTGCGAACGCACAAACTGCGGGAAGTACAGCGCACGCTCTTTCTCTGCCGCCGCCGACTTGTCGGTGATGGAGAAGAACCAGATCCCGACGAACGCAATGATCATCGAGAACAGCGCCGGATACTCGTACGGGAAGATGGCTTTTTCATGGTGCAGGATCGAGACCCAGATGGTCGGGCCCAGCACCATCAGACCAACCGCACTGATCAAGCCCAGCCAGCCGCCAATCATCGCGCCACGGGTGGTGAGGTTTTTCCAGTACATGGAAAGCAGCAACACCGGGAAGTTACAGCTGGCCGCAATCGAGAACGCCAGGCCGACCATGAACGCAATGTTCTGGCTTTCGAACAGGATACCCAGGCCGATAGCCAAAACGCCCAAGGCGATGGTGGTGATCTTCGATACGCGAATCTCATCCTTGTCGTTGGCCTTGCCTTTCTTGATCACGCTGGCGTACAGGTCATGGGACACCGCCGAAGCACCGGCCAGGGTCAAACCGGCAACCACTGCGAGGATGGTGGCGAACGCCACGGCCGAGATGAAGCCCAGGAAGATACTGCCACCCACCGCATTGGCCAGGTGCACCGCCGCCATGTTGTTACCACCCAACAAGGCGCCTGCCGCGTCTTTGAACGCCGGGTTGGTGCTGACCAGCAGGATCGCGCCAAAGCCAATGATAAAGGTCAGGATGTAGAAGTAGCCAATGAAACCGGTGGCATACAGCACGCTCTTACGCGCTTCCTTTGCGTCGCTTACGGTGAAGAAGCGCATCAGGATGTGCGGCAGGCCAGCGGTACCGAACATCAGTGCCAGGCCCAGGGAGAATGCCGAAATCGGGTCTTTGACCAGGCCGCCGGGGCTCATGATCGCTTCACCTTTAGGGTGAACCTTGATCGCCTCGGAGAACAGGGCGTTGAAGTCGAAGTTGACGTGCTTCATCACCATCAGCGCCATGAACGAGGCACCGGACAGCAACAGCACTGCCTTGATGATCTGCACCCAAGTGGTCGCCAGCATGCCGCCGAACAGCACGTACATGCACATCAAGATACCCACCAGGATGACCGCTACGTGGTAGTCCAGGCCAAACAGCAGTTGGATCAACTTACCCGCGCCAACCATCTGCGCGATCAGGTAGAACGCCACCACTACCAGGGAGCCACACGCCGACAGGCTGCGGATCTGGGCTTGCCCGAGGCGGTAGGACGCCACGTCGGCAAAGGTGTACTTGCCAAGGTTACGCAGGCGCTCGGCGATCAGGAACAGAATAATCGGCCAGCCCACCAGGAAGCCGATCGAGTAGATGAGGCCGTCATAACCGGAGGAATAGACCAGCGCGGAAATCCCCAGGAAGGACGCCGCCGACATATAGTCACCGGCAATCGCCAGGCCGTTTTGGAAACCGGTAATCTTACCGCCAGCCGCGTAGTAGTCGGCTGCCGAATTGTTACGTTTGGACGCCCAGTAGGTGATGCACAAGGTGGCACCGACAAACGCGACAAACATCACGATGGCGGAGATGTTCAGCGGTTGCTTTTGCACTTCACCGGTCAATGCCTCCGCCGCCCAAACGGCCGGAGCAAAGAGCGAAGCGCCGAATACTGCCAGTAGACGCCGGATCATTGCGCAGCCTCCTTGAGAATCGCATTGTTCAGGTCGTCAAACTCGCCGTTGGCCCGCCGCACATAGATGCCGGTCAGGACAAAAGCCGACACAATCAGCCCGACACCCAAGGGAATGCCCCAGGTAATCGACGAGCCGGGGCTGAGTTTTGCCCCCAGCACGTGTGGCCCGTAGGCGATCAACAGGATGAAACCGGAGTAAAGCCCTAGCATGATCGCCGAGAGAATCCAGGCGAACCGTTCCCTTTTTCTCACCAGCTCCTTGAAACGCGGGCTGTTTTGAATCGAGAGGTAAATGCTGTCGTTCATTGTTTTTATCCTCGCAGCACAGCTTTTTTATTATTGGAACGTATCCACTGTATGCGGCTGCACAAAGGGTTCCAGACGACCTTAGTATTAGAACGACATGAGTGTTATCGCCAGTTTTGCACTGACTGAATTGACAGTCTTTGGCCCAGAAACGACAAAGCCCGCCTGACGACAACGCCAGACGGGCCTGCAAGGTGCTATCTAGACACTTCGGGTTTTATTTACCAACCCACTCGGCGACACGCTCAGGGTGCTTGGCGACCCAATCCTTGGCCGCCACATCAGGCTTGGCACCGTCTTGTATTGCCAGCATGACTTCGCCGATTTCGTCCTTGGAAGCCCACTGGAATTTCTTCAGGAAGGCTGCGACTTGCGGCGCTTTCTTCTCCAGGCCCTTGCTGCCGATGCTGTTGACGGTTTCAGCAGCACCATAAATCCCTTTTGGATCGTCCAGGAAACGCAGTTTCCACTTGGCGAACATCCAGTGTGGCACCCAACCGGTAACCACAATGGATTCCTGCTTGTCTTCGGCACGGGCCAGCTCGGCGATCATCGCCGCGCCCGAACTGGCTTGTAGCTTATAGTCGAGGCCATATTGCTTGATGGCTTCGTCGGTCTTGAGCATCACACCTGAACCTGCGTCAATGCCGACGATTTTGTTGTTGAAGGTGGTGTCAGTCTTGAGGTCTTCGATGGACTTGGCCTTGACGTACTCCGGCACGATCAAGCCGATCTTAGCGTCCTTGAAGTTGGGGCCGTAGTCGACCACCTTGCCCTTGTTCTTGGCCCAATACTCACCGTGGGTGACCGGTAGCCAGGCAGAAAGCATGGCGTCGAGCTTACCGGTGGCAACAGCCTGCCACATGATCCCGGTGGCGACCGCTTGCAGTTTCACGTCATAGCCGAGCTTTTGCTTGATCACCTCTGCCGCCACGTGGGTGGTGGCAACGCTGTCAGACCAGCCATCTACGTAGCCGATGCTCAGGGTTTTGCTGTCGGCGCTGGCCAGTGTGCAGCTCATCGCAACTGCCAAAGTGGCAGCTGCGCCCAAGAGTCGTCGCATCTTCATTGTGCTTCCCCGAAAGTGCTGCGCCCAGCGGATGCCGAGCGACGTCAACCTGTTGTTCTGTGGTGACCGCACCCCCTTCATGCGCATCGATCCGGCTGCTGCGCCGTCAGTGGAGTGCTGACCCCTCGATCATCGACCTGACTGGACTTGGAACCTGCTCTGTCAGCGACCTTGTACAAGCAGGAAACGACATCACATCGCCAGCAGGACAGTTTGTAGAGCTTGACGCCAAAATCCCGCCCGAACTTTGCATGTCAAAATTGTGCTGCCCCACTGGCACGCGCCAAATCCGGGTAAGATGCGCGCCTTTGCTCTTCCAGATAAGCTGACCATGCCCGCGAATGCCCGCTTCCCTGCCCTGCCCTATTTCTTCGCCTTGCTCCTCGGCCTGTTGGCCCTGATCGGTTACTGGTATGGCCTCGGCCGGCCCGTGGTGTTACCCGATGTCGCCAGTGCCACGCACAAGATACAGTGCGCGTCGTACACGCCGTTCGACAAAGACCAATCGCCGTTTGACCAGCCGTTCAAACTGCGCCCGGAACGCATGGACGCCGACCTGGCCCTGCTGGCCACCCGCTTTGAATGCATTCGCACCTACTCCATGACCGGCCTGGAAGCCTTGCCGGACATGGCGCGCAAGCATGGGCTGAAGGTGATGGCCGGCGCCTGGGTCAGCAGCGATCCGGTGGCGACCGAAAAGGAAATCGACCAGTTGATCGCCTCGGCCAACGCCAGCCCGGATGTCGTGACGTCGGTGATCGTCGGCAACGAAGCCCTGCTGCGCAAGGAAGTCACCGCCACGCAACTGGTAAAGCTGATCCATAAAGTCAAAAGCCAGGTCAAGCAGCCGGTGACTTATGCGGATGTGTGGGAGTTCTGGCTGCAACACCCGGAAATAGCTCCGGCGGTGGATTTCCTGACGATTCACCTGTTGCCGTACTGGGAAGATGACCCCTCCGGCATCGACCAGGCCCTCAAGCACGTGGGCGATGTGCGCCAGACCTTTGGCAACAAGTTTGCGCCCAAGGACATCCTGATCGGTGAAACCGGCTGGCCCAGTGAAGGCCGCCAGCGCGAAACCGCGGTGCCAAGCCGGGTCAACGAAGCCAAGTTCATGCGCGGCTTTGTGGCCATGGCTGAGGCCAATGGCTGGCGTTACAACCTGATCGAAGCGTTTGACCAGCCCTGGAAGCGCGCCAGCGAAGGCGCCGTGGGGGGTTACTGGGGCCTGTTCGATGCTGATCGCCAGGACAAGGGTATCCTCGCCGGGCCGGTGACCAATGTGCCGTACTGGTCACTGTGGCTGGGAGTGGGTGGGATTATCCTGCTGGGCACCTTGGCGCTGGGTGGGCGTGTACGCAGCACGCGCGCCGCCATTGCCCTGCCGCTGCTGGGTGCAGTCGCCGCCTGCTCCATCGGCACCTGGGCTGAGCTGAGCCGGGTGACCGCACGCTTCAGTGATGAATGGGTGTGGGCAGGTTTGCTGATGGTGTTGAACCTGTCGGTGCTGGCGCACGCCGCGCTGGCTTTGAGCGCGCGCGAAGGCTGGCGTGAGCGGGCGTTCAACTGGCTGGAGCAGCGTGCAGGCTGGCTGGTGGCGATTGCCGGGTTTGCCGGCGCAGTGATGATGTTGGCGTTGGTGTTTGACCCGCGTTATCGCAGCTTCCCGAGTGCGGCGCTGGTGCTGCCTGCTCTGGTGTACCTGGTACGTCCGGTGACGGGGCCGCGTCGGGAGATCGCGCTGCTGGCTTTTATCATCGGTGCCGGCATTGCGCCGCAGTTGTACCGTGAAGGGTTGTTGAACCAGCAGGCTTGGGGTTGGGCGGTGGCCAGCCTGCTCATGGTTGTGGCTTTGTGGCGTTGCTTGCGGGTGCGTAAGGCTTAACAGCGCTTTCGCGAGCAAGTCGAAGCGTAGAACCGCCGCTCGCATATTTGACCGAGTACATCCCTTGGAATGCGGTCGAATGTGTGTGGGGCTTGCTCGCGAAGAGGCTCTATCAAGCAGCCCGAGGCTTCCTGACCAAACGCAACCCCGCAATCACCACCGCAAACACCGCAAACGCCGTGTTGTACAACGCCAGCGCCGGCAAACCGAACACCATCCCCAGCACTGCAAACCCCCATCCCGCACGACCCGGCACGAAAAACGCCAGTACCGACGTAACCAACGCCGCCCAGCCGAGTACCTTGAAGTGAATCATCAACCCCAGGTTCGAACGCAGCTGACACTCCCAGCGGCTGGCTTCATCGGCGCAGATGCCAACCCACCGGCCATCTTCCATAAAGCCGTAACGCGCGCCATAACTGGCGGCCAGCCATAACGGCAAGGCAATAAGCAGCAAAATCAGCGGCAAACGATGAGACATGAGGTACTCCGATAGGCAAAAACGGCGCTCAGCTTAATGCTCCGACGGCCGTTAGCAAGGTATACGCGCAGATAACTGTTCACCAATGGGCGGCAAAGTGTATCTTCTCGCTACTATTACCCCGATTCCGACGTTATTTTCCGACTTTTCGTGCCGAGAGCTGGCACTTCGGTGGCAACGCGGTGGTCATAGCCTGCGAACTTTATTAAGCACGTTTCCTCCTAGGGATTAAGTCATGCTCCGTTCCTTGCGCTGTGCTGCCTTGCTGGGCAGCCTTTTTTTGAGTGCGTCAGCACTGGCCGTCGACATCGATCAGGCCACCTATGGCTACCCTTTGACGAATCCGTTCGAGGCGACCATCGCCACTACCCCGCCTGACCTTCGGCCGAAATTGCCGAGCGATGACGAGATCAACCAGTCCGACTACACCCTGAACATGCGCCCCGAGCGCGAGTTCAGCCTGCCGGACAACTTCTGGGCGGTGAAGAAACTCACCTACCGCATCGCCAAGCAGGATCGCGCCGCGCCGTTGATCTTTCTGATCGCGGGCACCGGTGCGCGTTTTGACAGCAGCATCAACGAATACCTGAAAAAACTGTATTACCAAGCCGGCTACCACGTGGTGCAACTGTCGTCGCCGACCAGCTTCGACTTCATCAGCGCCGCCTCGCGCTTCGCCACGCCGGGGATCACCCAGGAAGACGCCGAAGATATGTACCGGGTGATGCAGGCCGTACGGGCACAAAACGCTTCGCTGCCGGTCACCGACTTCTACCTCACCGGCTACAGCCTCGGCGCACTGGATGCGGCGTTTGTCAGCAAACTCGACGAGACCCGCCGCAGCTTCAACTTCAAGAAAGTCTTGCTGTTGAACCCGCCAGTCAACCTCTACACGTCGATCACCAACCTCGACAAGCTGGTACAGACCGAGGTCAAGGGCATCAACAACTCCACCACTTTCTATGAGTTGGTGTTGAACAAGCTGACCCGCTACTTCCAGCAAAAGGGCTACCTCGATCTGAATGACGCCCTGCTCTACGACTTCCAGAACTCCAAGCAGCACCTGACCAACGAACAGATGGCCATGCTGATCGGCACCTCGTTCCGCTTCTCGGCGGCCGACATTGCCTTTACCTCGGACCTGATCAACCGCCGCGGCCTGATCATCCCGCCGAAATACCCGATCACCGAAGGCACCAGCCTTACGCCGTTCCTCAAGCGTGCGCTGCAATGCGACTTCGATTGCTACCTCACAGAACAAGTCATCCCGATGTGGCGCGCGCGCTCGGACGGCGGCAGCCTGTTGCAACTGGTCGACCAGGTCAGCCTGTACGCCCTCAAGGACTACCTGCACACCAACCCGAAGATTGCCGTCATGCACAATGCCGACGACGTGATCCTCGGCCCTGGCGACCTCGGTTTCCTGCGCGAAACCTTCGGCGATCGCTTGACCGTCTACCCGCTGGGCGGCCATTGCGGCAACCTCAATTACCGCGTCAACGCCGACGCCATGCTGGAGTTCTTCCGTGGCTAAATATCTTCTGCTGCTTGCCGCCTTGATGTGCGCAGGCGTGGCCAATGCCGACAACAGCAAGGCTCACGAACCCACCGTGGTTGACTCAGACGGCTTCAAGGAGCCGCTGACCAAGCTCAAGTTCAACCCCGGCCTGGACCAGCGTGAATTCGAGCGATCAACGCTCACCGCGCTCAACGTCTACGACCCGCTGGAAGCGTGGAACCGTCGCGTGTACCACTTCAACTATCGCTTCGACCAATGGGTATTCCTGCCGGTGGTCGACGGTTACCGCTACGTCACCCCAAGTTTCCTGCGCACCGGCGTGAGCAACTTCTTCAACAACCTGGGCGACGTGCCGAACCTGTTAAACAGCCTGCTGCAGCTCAAGGGCCACCGCTCCCTGGAGACCACTGGGCGCCTGCTGGTCAACACCACCCTCGGCATCGCCGGCCTGTGGGACCCTGCTACCGCCATGGGCCTGCCGCGCCAGAGCGAAGACTTCGGCCAGACCCTGGGCTTCTACGGCGTGCCTGGCGGCGCGTACCTGGTACTGCCGGTCTTCGGCCCGTCAAACCTGCGCGACACCGGTGGTTTGCTGGTCGACTACACCGCCGAAACCCAGATCAACTTCCTCAATGTGGCTGAAGTCAGCTCCAACCATCCGGAACTCTGGGCACTGCGTGCGGTGGACAGGCGTTATCAGACCAGCTTCCGGTACGGTCAGATGAACTCCCCGTTTGAGTATGAGAAAGTGCGGTACATCTATACGGAATCGCGCAAGCTGCAGATTGCTGAGTAATTAGCGCCATAAAAAAAGGCCATTCGATTGAATGGCCTTTTTTATTGCTATTGGATCAAGCCTTCGCGGTTTTCCAGAGCTTACCCACTACGCTGACCACCGCCAGCACCACCGCCCCCGCAACAATCCCCGCCACGCCATTCAGCAGCGTCGGCACCAACCAGGCCACGCTACCTGCCCCCTGGCTGAGCGTCTCGATCCCGTGATGCACCACGGGTACACCATGGGTGAGAATCCCACCACCGACCAGGAACATTGCTGCCGTGCCGATAACCGACAGGCTCTTCATCATGTAAGGCGCTGCGCGCAGGATGACACCACCGATACTGCGCGCCACCTGGCCAGGTTTCTGGGTGAGCCACAGGCCCAGGTCATCCAGCTTGACGATGCCGGCCACCAGCCCGTAGACGCCCACCGTCATGACGATGGCAATGCCCGACATCACAACCACCTGCTGCATCAGTGGGGCGTCTGCCACGGTGCCAAGGGTGATGGCGATGATTTCGGCGGAGAGGATGAAGTCGGTGCGGATTGCGCCCTTGATCTTGTCCTTTTCAAAGGCCACCAGGTCGGTCGCCGGGTCGCCAACAGCTTCGACCAACTGGGCGTGTTCAGCTTGATCTTCATCCTTACTGTGCAGGAACTTGTGCGCGAGCTTCTCAAAGCCTTCGAAACACAGGTAGGCACCGCCAAGCATCAACAAAGGCGTCACCGCCCAAGGCGCAAATGCGCTGATCAATAGTGCGGTGGGCACCAGGATCAATTTATTGATAAACGAGCCCTTGGCCACCGCCCACACCACGGGGATTTCCCGCTCGGCCCGCACCCCGGAGACCTGCTGGGCGTTGAGTGCCAGGTCGTCACCCAGCACGCCGGCAGTCTTCTTCGCCGCCATTTTTGTCATCAGGGCAACGTCATCGAGTACGGCGGCGATATCGTCGATCAACACCAACAAGCTGCTTCCTGCCATGAATCGGACTTCCGTAAGAGTGAGATGGCGCGAGCATAACGCGGCGCAAAGCGTTGCAGGCACATTGTTGAGGCTCGCGGATGGCCGGTGCTACCATGCGCAACCGCCTGTACTGGCAAGGAAACCTCTGGTTTATGAGCACCATTCGCGAGCGCAACAAAGAAAAGATCCTGCGGGCGGCCAGCGAGGAGTTTGCCGACAAAGGCTTCGCCGCGACCAAAACCAGCGACATCGCCGCCAAGGCCGGGCTGCCCAAGCCCAACGTGTATTACTACTTCAAGTCCAAGGACAACCTCTACCGCGAGGTGCTCGAAAGCATTATCGAGCCGATCCTGGCGGCTTCCACGCCGTTCAATCCGGAAGGCGAGCCTTCGGTGGTGCTGAGCAACTACATCCGTTCGAAGATCCGCATTTCCCGCGACCTGCCATTTGCCTCGAAGGTCTTCGCCAGCGAAATCATGCACGGCGCGCCGCACTTGAGCGCTGATCAGGTCGAACAGCTCAACGCCCAGGCCAAGCACAATATCGCGTGCCTCCAGAGCTGGGTGGATCGTGGCCTGATCGCGGCGATCGACCCCCATCACTTGATGTTCAGCATCTGGGCGGCGACGCAGACGTATGCGGATTTTGACTGGCAGATCTCGGCGGTGACCGGGAAGGCCAAGTTGGATGAGGCCGATTATGAGGCGGCGGCGTTGACGATTATTCGGTTGGTGTTGAAGGGGTGTGAGTTGGACTGAGAGACCGGGGGGGGGCCGATCGCAGGCAAGCCAGCTCCCACACTACTCTGCGGCGTACACATAATGTATGAACACCGCAAAACCACTGTGGGAGCGGCGGCGCGACGATTCGACTTGCCCGCGATAGCGGCCTCCCAGACACATCCTGCCAAAAGCCTGCCATTCAGCATCAGCCACCTGGGTCTAGCCTCTCAGAACCCCCACTGAAGAGAGGCCATGGAATGCCTGATCTCCCCGCTTCAAAGCGTCTGCGCATTGGTCGTTATGACGAACCCAACCGTATCTACCTACTAACCAGTAACACCCTCGATCGCGAACCCATTTTCCGGGACTTCAAGCTTGGTCGGTTGGTGGTTCAACAATTCAGAATTGCTCAAAACCAAGGTCTGGCGACATCCCTGGCCTGGGTCGTCATGCCTGATCATTTCCACTGGCTTATCTCGCTGGAAAAGGGCTCCCTTGCCGACGTGATGCGCCAAGTAAAGTCCAAAAGCACGCGTGTCGTAAATGCGGTTGCTGGCCGCCAAGGTCGCCTCTGGCAACCCGGTTTTCACGACCATGCCCTGCGCCGTGAAGAAAGCCTTGAAGGCATAGCCCACTACATCGTGGCCAACCCTCTGCGAGCGGGTCTAGTGAAGAAGTTCGGGGACTACCCGCTGTGGGATGCCATTTGGCTTTGACTTGATACCGAGTCGCCCGCATCGCGGGAAAGCCCGCCCACAGGGTTCGATGGTGTTCAAACAATCTGTGCCAAACACCCTTCAGTGTGGGAGCGGGCTTGCCCGCGATGAGGCCGACAGATTACCCAATATTTAAGCAGACACCCCCGCATCCGCCATCAAACCCACCCCCTCAATCGCCGTAATCGCACACTGCTCATCAATATCCGATGTATCCCCGCTGATCCCGATCGCCCCCAGCACTATGCCTTCCTGACTTCGAATCAACACACCCCCCGGCGCCGGCACCACGCTGCCTTGCCCCAGGCTGTTCAATGCCGCGATAAACGCTGGCCGTTGTTGCGCATCCAGCGCCAGCAGCCGTGAGCCCTTGCCCAGGGCAATCGCGCCCCAGGCTTTGCCGATGGCGATCTGCGGGCGCAGCAGGCTGGCGCCGTCTTCGCGTTGCAAAGTGACCAGATGGCCGCCGCTGTCGAGTACTGCGATGGTCAGGGGCGCCGCCACAATCGTGCGCCCTGCGCTGAGGGCCTGGCTGGCCAGTTGGGTGGCGAGTTTCAAGGTTAAAGCGCTCATGGTGCCGTCCTTCTTTTGTTATTGGGAAAGCGGTGGAGGTCTGAGAGATCAGATGCTCGACCAAACAAATAGAACACAATGACATGAATTTCTGTATACAATATTTTCAAACAAATTCGCCATTCGTCGATAAAACTTGCTTTTAAGGCTATCCGACGCACAGACAGGCCAGAAAATAAAATGCATTGACCTGCGCAGTCGGCCGTGAATACACTTCAAGCAGAAACCACTTGTATACAATTACAAAAAGCAAGAGGCACCAAAACCATGAGCAAAATGAGAGCAATCGAAGCCGCCGTTCTGGTGATGCGCCGTGAAGGCGTGGACACCGCCTTCGGCATCCCAGGCGCCGCGATCAATCCGCTGTACTCGGCCTTGCAGAAGGTGGGTGGCATCGATCACGTCCTTGCTCGCCACGTTGAAGGCGCCTCGCACATGGCGGAGGGGTACACCCGCACCAAGGCCGGCAATATCGGCGTGTGCATCGGCACCTCGGGCCCGGCGGGCACGGACATGGTCACCGGCCTCTACAGCGCCTGGGCTGACTCGATCCCGATCCTGTGCATCACCGGCCAAGCACCCCGCGCCCGTATGCACAAGGAAGATTTCCAGGCCGTCGACATCACCAGCATCGTCAAGCCAGTGACCAAATGGGCGACCATGGTGATGGAGCCCGGCCAAGTGCCCTACGCGTTCCAGAAAGCCTTCTACGAAATGCGCTCCGGCCGCCCAGGCCCGGTGCTGATCGACCTGCCGTTCGACGTGCAGATGGCCGAGATCGAATTCGATATCGATGCCTACCAACCGTTGCCACTGGCCAAGCCACGGGCAACCCGCATCCAGGTCGAAAAAGCCCTGGCCTTGCTGGACCAGGCCGAACGCCCACTGCTGGTCAGCGGTGGCGGCGTGATCAATGCCGACGCCAGCGAGCTGCTTGTTGAATTTGCTGAGTTGACGGGTATCCCTGTGATCCCGACGCTGATGGGCTGGGGCACCCTCCCGGACGATCACCCGCAGATGGTCGGCATGGTCGGCCTGCAAACCTCCCACCGCTATGGCAACGCGACGCTGCTCAAATCGGACGTGGTGCTGGGCATCGGTAACCGTTGGGCCAACCGCCACACCGGTTCGGTGGAGGTCTACACCGAAGGCCGCACATTCATTCACGTCGACATTGAGCCGACGCAGATTGGCCGCGTGTTCACCCCAGACCTGGGCATCGTTTCCGACGCTGGCTCGGCACTGACGATGTTCATTGAAGTGGCCCGCGAGTGGAAAGCCGCCGGCAAGCTCAAGGATCGCAGCGCCTGGTTGAATGACTGCCAGCAGCGCAAAGCCACCCTGCACCGAAAGACCCACTTCGACAACGTGCCGGTCAAGCCGCAACGGGTGTACGAAGAGATGAACCAGGTGTTCGGCAAAGACACGTGCTACGTGAGCACCATCGGCCTGTCGCAGATTGCCGGCGCGCAATTCCTGCATGTGTACAAGCCACGCCACTGGATCAACTGCGGCCAGGCCGGCCCGTTGGGCTGGACCATTCCGGCGGCGCTCGGCGTGGTCAAGGCTGACCCGACGCGCAAAGTGGTGGCGCTGTCCGGCGACTACGACTTCCAGTTCATGATCGAAGAACTAGCCGTGGGCGCGCAGTTCAAGCTGCCGTACATCCACGTGGTAGTGAACAACTCCTACCTGGGCCTGATCCGCCAGGCCCAGCGCGGGTTTGAAATGGACTACTGCGTGCAGTTGTCCTTCGACAACCTCAACGCGCCACAGCTCAACGGTTATGGCGTGGACCACGTGGCCGTCGCCGAAGGCCTGGGTTGCAAGGCACTGCGTGTGTTCGAGCCAAGCCAGATCGCGCCTGCTTTGCGCCGCGCCGAGCAAATGATCGAAGAATTCAAGGTCCCGGTCATCGTTGAGATTATTCTGGAGCGCGTGACCAATATTTCCATGGGCACCGAGATCAACGCCGTTAACGAATTCGAAGATCTGGCACTGGTCGGCAATGATGCGCCGACTGCCATTTCCCTGCTCGATTAAGGAGAACCTTATGCCGCGTTTCGCCGCCAACCTGTCCATGCTGTTTACCGAACAGGACTTCCTTGCTCGCTTTAAAGCGGCCGCCGATGCTGGCTTCGAAGGTGTCGAGTACCTGTTCCCCTACGAATTCAGCTCCGCTGAAATCAAGGCGCAACTCGACGCCCATAACCTGGCCCAAGTGCTGTTCAACCTGCCGGCCGGCGACTGGGCCAAGGGCGAACGCGGCCTGGCGTGCCACCCGGACCGGGTCGAGGAGTTCCGTGCGGGCGTCAAGCTGGCCATCGCCTATGCCGAGGTGCTGGGCAATACCCAGATCAACTGCCTGGCGGGCATTCGGCCACAAGGCGTGGATGATGAAACCCTGGAAAAAACCTTTGTCGCCAACCTCAAGTACGCCGCCGACAAGCTGCAAGCGGTGGGCATCAAGCTGGTGATGGAAGCGATCAACACCCGCGACATACCGGGTTTCTACCTGAACAACACGGCGCAGGCCCTGTCGATTCGCGAGCAAGTGGGCAGCGCCAACCTGTTCCTGCAATACGACATCTACCACATGCAAATCATGGAAGGCGACCTGGCCCGCACCATGGCCGCGTACCTGGGTGAGATCAACCACATCCAGCTGGCGGACAACCCTGGGCGCAATGAGCCGGGGACTGGGGAGATCAACTACCGCTTTCTGTTCGAACATTTGGATCGGATTGGGTACCAGGGGTGGGTTGGCTGTGAGTACAAGCCGTTGACCACCACCGAGGCGGGCTTGGGCTGGCTGAAGACCCACAACGCGATCTAACAGACACAAAACTAAACAATGTGGGAGCTGGCTTGCCTGCGATAGCGGCGTATCAGGCAATCAGTCTGTAACTGAACGATCGCCATCGCAGGCAAGCCAGCTCCCACAGTAGATCTTCGGTGCTTGGCAGACCGAGCTGGGCCTGCCTATCGAATAACAAGAGGATTTTCTCATGGCTAAAATCGGATTTATCGGCACCGGCATCATGGGCCAACCCATGGCCGCCAACCTGCAAAAAGCAGGTCATCAACTGTTCCTGTCCGAGCACCACGGCAAGGCTGCGCAAGCACTCGTCGACGCCGGCGCCGTGGCCCTGGCCAACCCTCAGCAAGTGGCGCAGGAAGCCGAGTTCATCATCGTGATGGTGCCCGATACCCCGCAGGTCGACGACGTACTGTTCCGCGCCGACGGCGTGGCCGCAGGCCTGTCGCCCAACAAGGTGGTGATCGACATGAGTTCGATCTCTCCCACGGCGACCAAGGCTTTCGCGTCCAAGATCAACGCAACTGGCGCGCAGTACCTCGACGCGCCGGTGTCCGGTGGTGAAGTCGGCGCCAAGGCCGGCACCCTGAGCATCATGATCGGTGGCGAGCCACAGACCTTCGAACGCGCCTTGCCGTTGTTCCAGGCCATGGGCAAGAACATCACCCTGGTGGGTGGCAATGGCGATGGACAGACCGCCAAGGTCGCCAACCAGATCATCGTCGCGCTGAACATCCAGGCGGTGGCCGAAGCGCTGCTGTTCGCCGCCAAGAACGGCGCCGACCCGGCCAAAGTGCGTGAAGCGCTGATGGGTGGCTTTGCGTCATCGAAGATCCTTGAAGTGCATGGCGAACGCATGATCAAGGGCACCTTTGATCCGGGCTTCCGCATCAATCTGCACCAGAAGGACCTCAACCTGGCGCTGGCCGGTGCCAAGGAGTTGGGGATCAACCTGCCGAACACGGCTGGCACGCAGCAGGTGTTCAGTACCTGCGCTGCGATTGGCGGCGGTAACTGGGACCATTCGGCGCTGATCAAGGGCCTGGAGCATATGGCGAATTTTTCGATTCGCGATAAATAACCCACATCGCTCCCACATTTGATCGCGTTCCAATGCTCGAATTTGCTGAAACTCTAATAACAAGAATCCCCCGGGAGCCCGCTTATGTCGGTCGATCCGCAACACCTGCTTCGCCAGCTGTTCGCCACAGCTATCGACGCCGCCCACCCTCGGCACGTCCTTGAACCCTACCTGCCCACCGACCGCAGCGGCCGTGTGATCGTGATCGGCGCCGGCAAGGCTGCCGCCGCCATGGCCCTCGTGGTCGAGAACTGCTGGCAGGGCGAAGTCACCGGCCTTGTGGTCACCCGCTACGGTCACGGCGCGCCGTGCAAGAACATCGAAGTGGTCGAAGCCGCCCACCCTGTGCCCGATGCGGCCGGTCTGGCGGTAGCCAAGCGCGTGCTTGAATTGATCAGCAACCTGTCCGAAGACGACCACGTGATCTTCCTGCTGTCCGGCGGCGGCTCGGCGTTGCTGGCCCTGCCCGCCGAAGGCATCACCCTGGCCGACAAGCAGGCCATCAACAAAGCCCTGCTCAAATCCGGCGCGACCATTGGCGAGATGAACTGCGTGCGCAAGCACCTCTCGGCCATCAAGGGCGGCCGACTGGCGAAAGCGGCATGGCCCGCGACGGTCTACACCTACGCGATTTCCGATGTGCCGGGTGACCAGGCCACGGTGATCGCCTCCGGCCCCACGGTCGGTGACCCCAGCACGTCGCAGCAAGCCCTGACAATCCTCAAGCGCTACAACATCGACGCCCCGGCCTCGGTGCGCAGTTGGTTGCAGAACCCAGCCTCGGAAACCGTCAAGCCCGGTGACCCGGTGCTCGCCCGCAGCCATTTCCAGTTGATCGCACGCCCGCAGCAATCACTCGAAGCGGTCGCGGTGAAAGTCCGCCAAGCCGGTTTCAGCCCGTTGATCCTTGGCGACCTCGAAGGCGAAGCGCGGGACGTGGCCAAGGTGCACGCCGGTATCGCCCGGCAGATCGTGCAGCACGGCCAGCCACTGGCAGCGCCGTGCGTGATCCTGTCCGGCGGCGAAACCACCGTCACCGTGCGCGGCAATGGCCGTGGCGGGCGCAACGCGGAATTCCTGTTGAGTCTTACCGACAACCTCAAAGGCCTGCCCGGTGTGTACGCCTTGGCGGGTGACACCGATGGCATTGACGGTTCTGAAGACAACGCCGGCGCCCTGATGACCCCGTGCAGCTATGCCCGCGCCGAAGCCCTCGGCCTGTCAGCCAGCGACGAGCTGGACAACAACAATGGCTACGGCTACTTCGCCGCCCTCGACGGTTTAATCATCACTGAGCCGACGCGCACCAACGTCAACGACTTGCGCGCCATCCTGATTCTTGAGACTGCCAACCATGACGCCTGACAAGAAGGTCAAAATCCTCGCCACCCTGGGCCCGGCCACCGACGGTATCGATGACATCCGCGAGCTGGTGGAAGCCGGGGTGAATATCTTCCGGCTCAATTTCAGCCACGGCGATCACGCCGACCACGCCCAGCGCTTCCAGTGGATTCGCCAAGTCGAACGCCAGTTGAATTACCCGCTGGGCATCCTCATGGACCTGCAAGGGCCGAAGCTGCGGGTCGGGCGTTTTGCCGAGGGCAAGGTGCAACTAGTGCGCGGCCAGGCCTTGCGCCTGGACCTGGACCCGACGCCGGGTGATCAGTGCCGGGTCAACCTGCCCCACCCGGAAATCATCGCGGCGCTGGAACCGGGCATGGACCTGCTGCTGGACGACGGCAAGCTGCGTCTGCGGGTGATCACCAAACATACCGACGCCATCGACACCACAGTGCTGAATGGCGGCGAATTGTCTGATCGTAAAGGTGTCAACGTCCCACAAGCCTTGTTGGAGCTCAGCCCACTGACCGCCAAGGATCGGTGCGATTTGAGCTTCGGCCTGGAGCTGGGCGTGGACTGGGTGGCGCTGTCATTCGTGCAACGCCCGGAAGACATCCGCGAAGCCCGCGAGTTGATCGGCGACAAGGCCTTTCTGATGGCGAAGATCGAGAAGCCGTCCGCCGTGCAACGCTTGAGGGAGATCGCCGAACTCAGCGACGCGATCATGGTGGCCAGAGGCGACCTCGGCGTGGAGGTGCCGGCAGAAAGCGTGCCGCAGATCCAGAAAGACATCATCAGCACCTGCCGCCAACTGGGTAAACCGGTGGTGGTGGCCACACAGATGCTTGAATCCATGCGCTTCTCCCCGGCGCCAACCCGTGCCGAGGTAACGGACGTCGCCAATGCCGTAGCCGAAGGGGCGGACGCCGTAATGCTGTCGGCCGAAACCGCGTCCGGCGAGTACCCGCTGGACGCCGTGCAGATGATGAGTAAGATCATCCGCCAAGTGGAAAACGGCCCGGACTACCAAACCCAACTGGATGTCAGCCGGCCCAAGGCGGATGCCACGGTGTCGGACGCCATCAGTTGCGCGATCCGCCGCATCAGCAGCATCCTGCCGGTGGCGGTGCTGGTGAACTACAGCGAGTCCGGCAGCTCCAGCTTGCGCGCGGCGCGGGAACGGCCGGTGGCGCCGATCCTCAACCTCACGCCGAACCTGTCCACGGCGCGGCGGTTGAGCGTGGCGTGGGGCGTGCATTCGGTGGTGAATGATCGGCTGCGCCAAGTGGATGAGGTGTGTTCCACGGCGCTGGAGATTGCCCAGGCGCAGGGCATGGCGCAGCGCGGAGATACCTTGGTGATTACGGCGGGGGTGCCGTTTGGGCAGCCGGGGTCGACGAACTCGTTGCGTATAGAGATGTTGATTTAGCGTCTGTAAGGGGGCAACTCGGTCTAACTGACTTAACCAAATGCACAACCAAACCTGCCCAGACTGGGCCGAAGCCCTGCTCAACGGTTTCAGCCAGATCTTCCTGCAGCGCCAGCCGCTGTGTGGCCTGCTGTGCCTGCTGGCCATCCTGATCGGCGCGCCGGCCTTGTTCGGCGGGGCGTTGCTGGGTGGTGTGGCGGGATTACTCACGGCTCAGCGCCGCGGCTATCCCAAGGCTGAGCGCCAGGCCGGCCTTTATAGCTACAACGGCGTGTTGCTGGGCGTGTTGATCAGCCATGACTTCGCCTCGTCGGCCTTGTTGCCGCCGCTGATCCTGGCGTGCGGTGGCTTGAGTGCGATCCTGACCCGGCAATGGTTGAAGCGCGCCAGCCAGCCCGATGACTTGCCCGCATATACCGCGCCTTTTGTGGTACTGGGTTGGCTGCTATTGGGCACGGTCCAGGAGAGTACGTTTACCCTGAGCGAACCCGACACATTGAACATCCTCACGGCACCTTTTATCGGGCTCGCCCAAATCATGCTGCTGGACCAACCCATCGCAGGAGGCCTGATTGCGCTGGGCCTGTGGCTGGCCAACCGCCGCGCCGCCGTGTGGGCCTTGATTGGCGCCAGTGTCGGCGTGCTGATTGCGCTTTGGCTGGGCGAACACGCCAACGCCCTCCTCAGCCTGCACAGCTACAACCCTGCGTTGGCAGCGCTGGCGCTGAGCCAAGTGCGCCGCCAACCCTGGCTGCCGCTGCTCGGCATCGTGCTGGCGATCCTCCTCACGCCGGGCTTTGCTGCCCTGCACCTGCCCACATTGACCGCGCCCTTCATCCTTGCTTGCTGGCTGGTGCGCGCAGGCAGTCGCGTGCTGCGCAAACCCCGCATGGACAGTCCCTTCGAATCACCCTAGGCTTGCCCAATATCAGTTTCAGGCGGGATTTATGGACAGCAACAACGATTGGCGCCAACGGCTCTACGTCATAATTTTTCAAAGTGACACCAAGGCCGGGCGGCTTTTTGACGGCATTCTGCTGCTGGTCATCCTCGCCAGCCTGGTGATCGTGATGCTCGACAGCATCGACCAGATCCACCAGAACTACGCTGACGTGCTGGCCTATATCGAGTGGGGGTTTACCCTCATCTTCCTGATCGAGTACGGGCTGCGGCTGTATTGCTCGCCCAAACCGTTGCGCTATGCCTTCAGCTTTTATGGGCTGGTGGACCTGCTGGCCATCGTGCCCGGCATCCTCGCGCTGTATTACAGCGACGCGCAGTACCTGCTGATCATCCGCATCATCCGGATGCTGCGGATTTTCCGCGTGTTCAAGCTCAGCCCGTACCTCAAGCAGGCCAATTACTTGATGGCGGCGCTGCGCGGCAGCAAGCAGAAGATCGTGGTGTTCCTGGTGAGCGTGTGCACGCTGGTCACGGTATTCGGCACCTTGATGTATGTGATCGAAGGTCCGGAACACGGCTTTACCAGCATTCCCAAGGGTATCTACTGGGCCATCGTGACGCTGACCACCGTGGGCTTTGGCGATATCGTGCCGACGACGCCGCTGGGCCAGGTGATTTCGTCGCTGGTGATGATCACCGGTTATTCGATCATCGCCGTGCCTACCGGTATTTTCACCGCCGAACTGGCGAGTGCCATGCGCGGCGAACAGCTGCAGACCGACTGCCCGGTGTGCAAGAAAGACAGCCATGAGCCCAACGCCGCGTTCTGCTCGCGGTGTGGGAGTCATCTTTTTCGTAAAGTGGAATAAGTAAAGTGCGTTTTAATCTTTAAACGTCTATGCGACGCCAGCTATAGTCACTTGCAAAATGCCCTCACGCACACAGCAACCTTCTCGAACAACAAGGAATGAGCAGTGAAAAAACTCGTTAGCGCCTCTCTTCTGGCCGCCGGTCTTGTCCTGGCGGGCGCCGCACAGGCTGCCCCGGTCACACTGCTCAACGTCTCCTACGACGTGATGCGCGATTTCTACAAGGACTACAACGCCGCCTTTCAGAAACATTGGGAAGCCGAGCACCCAAACGACAAGCTGACCCTGCAGATGTCCTTCGGCGGTTCCAGCAAACAAGCGCGCTCGGTCATCGACGGCCTGCCGGCTGACGTAATCACCATGAACATGGCCACCGACATCAACGCCCTGGCAGACAACGGCAAATGGGTGCCGGACAACTGGGTCACCCGCCTGCCGAACAACAGCGCACCGTTCACCTCCGCCACTGTATTCATCGTGCGCAAAGGCAACCCGAAAGCCCTGAAAGACTGGCCGGATCTGCTCAAGGACGGCGTGCAAGTGATCGTGCCCAACCCGAAAACATCGGGTAACGGCCGCTACACCTATCTGTCGGCCTGGGGTTATGTGCTGAAAAACGGCGGTGATGAAGAGAAGGCCAAGGCCTTCGTCGGCAAACTGTTCAAACAGGCGCCTGTGCTGGACACCGGGGGCCGTGCTGCTACCACGACCTTCATGACCAACCAGATCGGCGACGTGCTGGTGACCTTCGAGAACGAAGCTGAAATGATCGCCCGTGAATTCGGTCGTGATCAGTTCGAAGTGATCTACCCAAGCGTCTCTGCCGAAGCTGAGCCGCCGGTGTCGGTGGTCGACAAGGTGGTCGAGAAGAAAGGCACCCGCGTGGCTGCCGAAGACTACTTGAAGTACCTGTGGTCGCCGGAGGGCCAGGAAATCGCGGCGAACAATTACCTGCGCCCACGTGATCCGAAAGTGCTGGCCAAATACACCGACCGCTTCCCGACAGTTGACTTCCTGTCGGTGGAGAAGACCTTTGGTGACTGGCGCACCGTGCAGAAGACTCACTTTAATGATGGTGGGGTGTTTGACCAGATATATTCCGGTCAATAAGCCCTGGCTCAAAAGCCCCTGATTTCAGGGGCTTTTGCTTTATGCAGGGATACACCACACACCCTCACTGCCTGTACCCTTCCTGGGAAACGGCGCATCGACTTCAAACCCAGCCCCCTTCAACCGCAGTCGCCCGGACGGACCATTTGGGAACTCACTCGCGGCGATGGGCACCACCACAAAGCCACTCTTCTCACCGCAGGCCTCGCTGACGGCCAGTGCTACCGTGGCACGATCAAACGTGACACGACCTTTTGATGGTGAGAACTGTGCCGAGAAATCCACGAGCATCTCGTCGGGCGCCTCTTCAACCTGATAGCTGCCGCTCATGCTGATAGACCCGGCCACAGCGCTCATGGGGACCATGAGGCGTACCGTGTCGGGGTGCTTCAACTGTGCAATGACAGGATCAATGACCTGCGCCAGGTGCCGATTGCGCTCGCTAATCTCCTCGGCGATCCGTCGATTCAGCGCTGCATCCGGCACATCGACGCTCTGCCTCACGTTCGCCAGCAAACGTTGGACGGGAGTTTGCCCCTCGATGATTGACTGCCACCCATTGGCGTCCAGACGGTCCAGGATATAAATGGCCAATGCGCCCAACGCGTAGCTTTCGCCATCCAGAGACAAGGCTGCAGCGCTCGGGAAGCGTGCCATCACGCCTTGCGCCCAGGCCTCAGGCTCATCTGCAGCAACACTCGCAAAAGTCCGAGCAAGCCCTTCTATGTATTCGGCGGTGCCTTCGAGAATGTCGTAGTAGCGAATTTCCTGAGCCTCCAGGGCAAACTCGGTCTGCCAACGGTCATGCCAATAGCGCGCCTTGCCCAACGCCTGGGGATCACCTTGCAGCGACGCATGTAAGGCGTTGATCACGTGTTGCCGGTACTGCCTGGGCTGGGCCTGAAGAGGATAGCGCCCGGCGCGCGAGCCCGAAATCAATTGCCAACCGGCCTGGCCAAAGAAATGAAAGGCTTCATGGGTTGCCAGTGCAAACAATGCTGGTACTGCGCCGGGGTTGTTGAGTATGTTGCGCGCTTCAACCTCCGGCAAGGTTTGACCCAGGCCCATATAGACGGTGGGTTGCCCTTCCCACAGCAGTTCCTTGAAGGATTTGTAATCCGACGAAAAACCAAGCGCGTGTACAGGTCCCGCCGCAATCGCCCGATAACCGTTTGCATCGATCAACCAGGCCGAAACGCCGTCGTACACCAGAATCTGCGCTTGGGCATAAAATCCGGTCTGGCCTTTCAGGCGCTCCATTGTCGCCAGCCTCGGCCAGGCGGATGCGGTAGCCGCGGCCATCCGCTCGACGTAAACCGTGTGAGTGATCGTTTCGAGCTGTTTTTCAGCGGCGACTGTGATGACCGGTATGAGCAGGCAAAGCATCAACATCTGGATAATCCGCATAGTGAGGTTCCTGTCTTGATTCAGCCTGCGAGCGTGCATGCGTCGAATCTACGACAGGCAGCCCCTGCGGCCTTGCCAGACAAGTCCTGTAACTGCGTCGGAACCAGCCTATATGAAAAAGCCAACTACATAGGGGGTGTTACGCCATCTTTGCCGGCCGAGATGGCCTGGGCAGTGACCGTCCCATCCGCCCCCTGCGCCGCAAACAACACCACCTTCACCCCCGCCTTGAGCAAGCTGCGATCGCCTGCTTCCAGGTTGACGATCGGCACACCCTCCGGCACCACGATCTTCTTCTCGCCGCCTTTGTACTTCACGGTCAGGGTACGGCCGTTGCTGACCACCAAGTCGCCAACGGTACCGTTGGTCATGCTGCTGCCTTCTTTCAAATCAAACGCGCGGTGCCCGTCGCCCGTACCGGCCATGGCCGGTGGGAACACATGCACTTCAAGCGCAGTCAACGTGCCATCAGCATTGGGCATGGCCGCCGAACCGATGTAACTGCCAGGCTTGATCTCGTCGATCCTGGCCAGGGTGACGGCGCGTACCTGAGTGGCCTGTGTCAAATGCACCGTGACGTCTTCGCCGCTGTTGACCTTGACGTGCATCGTATCGCCGTCTATGGCGGTGATGGCGCCGCGCACGCCCACGCGCGGGGCCTCGGCAGCCTGGGCCAGCCCTACGGCCATAGCGGCGGCCAGCGTGGAAGCCAGGAGCATCTTGTTCAACGTGATCTTCATCGCAATGGATTTCCTGTTTCGGCGGTTGTTTCTGAATGTATCATTCCCCTTCGCACAGAAAGTTAACGATTCACTCATCATTACCGAGCATGAGTGTTATCACTGCCACCAGCCTACCCAGGCTACGGTGTTGTCTTTAGGCTCGCTCCACTTCCTTCGCTGTTATGAGAACACCATGAACGCTACTTCCCACGCTACAAGCACCATGACCCGGAGCATGGTGATGCTGTTTGCGTTTTGCTGCGGCGCCATCGTCGCCAACATCTACTACGCGCAACCGATCATCGAACTGATCGCGCCGGACATCGGCCTCACGCCTGCCATGGCCAGCCTGATCGTATCGCTGACGCAAATCGGCTACGCCCTTGGCTTGTTTTTCCTGGTGCCCCTGGGCGACCTGCTGGAAAACCGCAAGCTGATGATCGCCACTACCCTGCTCGCTATCGCCAGCCTGCTGGGGGCAGCGTACACCGAACAACCCAACCTGTTTTTGCTGGTGTCGCTGCTGATCGGCTTCAGTTCGGTGTCGGTGCAGATCCTGATCCCGCTGGCCGCGCACCTGGCGCCCGCCGAGTCCCGTGGCCGTGTAGTCGGCAGCATCATGGGTGGCCTGTTGCTGGGTATCCTGCTGGCCCGACCGGTGTCCAGCGTGGTCGCGGATCACTTTGGCTGGCGCGCAATGTTCATGGCGGCGGCCGCGTTGATGGCATTTATCAGCGTGGTGCTGATGCTGACCATTCCTAAACGTCAGCCGGATCACTCCGCCAGCTATGGCCAATTGCTGGGTTCTTTGGGCACCTTGCTGCGTCAGCAACCGGTACTGCGCCAACGGGCGTTCTACCAGGGCTGCATGTTCGCCACCTTCAGCCTGTTCTGGACCGCCGCCCCACTGGAGCTGGCACGCAACCACGGCCTGAGCCAAAGTCAAATCGCGCTGTTTGCCTTGGTCGGTGCCCTGGGTGCCATCGCCGCGCCTATCGCAGGTCGCCTGGCCGACGCCGGCCATACCCACCGTGCTTCGTTGCTGGCCATGCTGTTTGCCGCGCTGAGCTTCCTGCCAGCCTTCGTACATCCGTTGTACAGCGTCATCGGCCTGGCCGTGACCGGCGTGGTCCTGGACTTCTGCGTGCAGATGAACATGGTGCTTGGCCAACGCGCCATCTACGCCCTCGACGCCAACAGCCGCACCCGACTGAACGCGCTGTACATGACCAGCATCTTCATCGGCGGCGCCTTCGGCTCGGCGATTGCCAGCAGCGTGTATGAACACGGCGGCTGGCTGGGCGTGATGCTGGTGGGCAGCGCGTTTGCGCTGCTGGCGCTGTTGCGGTTCCTCAGCGCTTCGCGTCAGGCCACGGCCGCCACCGCTTGAGTGACGGATTTAAGGCTGGTTTTTCCCCGCGGATGCCTGGCCGGACGGCGACCTTATCAGGCTTATCAACTGCGCGAAAAACGCTAACAGGGTGATGGCAAACATTTGGATCAAGCCTGAGGCGCCTTCCAGTGTCTTATCCTGCAACGAGGTGGGTGCAGGGGCAGGCGTCGGCGTAGGTAAAGGCTGGACTTTAGGTGTCTCGCCGCCCCCCTGCACGTCGCCTGACTTGATCTCCCCTTTGCTCTTGACTACCAGGTCCGCGTTGCCCGTGCCTTTCAGGTCAATAGCCAGGCTTGAGAGGCCCGTACTGGGGTCATGCTTGAGCATCGCCTCACCCGCTCGCCCGGTGAACCGGTCAGTAAAAACCAGCCCCCCCACACCCGCGTCCTTCATGGCGCCCGAAACGTCGATCTTATCGGTGCCGCTGGTGAAGTCCTCGATCATGTCTGGGTCGGATGGCGTGGAGTCGCCGGCCTTGTCGTAGACAAAGGTGTCTGCGCCGCCACCGCCTCTCAGGGTGTCGCCCTTCCCACCCCCCTTGAGCCGATTACCGGCTTCATTCCCCGATATCGTGTCCCCGCCAGAGCCGCCAATCGCGTGTTCAATCGTGCAGCCCTTGGCAATGGACACATTGCCCTTCAACCCACCTATGTCAGAAAACGATTCGGCATTCAGGTTGATGTTCTGGTCCTGGGAAAAACCGGAGAAATCCAGCGTGTCGACACCACCACCGTCCCAGACACAGAACACGGGTTTGTCCGTGGCCCTATTGAGACTCATCGCCTCCCGCTCGGTATTGGAATTGAAGCCATAGGTGGTGTCGGTGTTACGGGCTTGGTGGTTGGCCCCGTACAAGCGTTGCGCCGCCGCGATATCGTCCATCATCGGCGCAGAGGGGTTCTGCCCCTTGAAGTCGTGCCCCTTCTGATTCTTCTCCGACCAATAACTCATCACCGTGCGCGCCTTTGTGTCCTCGGCGTAGACCGCGCCGTTCTGGTAATTGGAGCCACCACCGTTGTAGTTCCCCGGATGGTGCAGGCCAATGGCGTGGCCCACCTCATGGATCGCAGTGACCGAAAAGTGACTGCCCAATGCCGGTGACCCGCTCTCTCTAAGCGTGCCGATCGTGGCAGATGTGTTGGAAGTGGAGCGACCGGGAAATGTGGCAACCCCGCGATCACCGCGAGGGTTATTGCGGATATTGAGCGTGCCGTCCGAGTTGCCTGACTGCTCACGAAAATTAATATTGGCTACGTCCTGCCAGGACTGCACCGCCTGGCGGACGCGTTGCTGCTGTGGTTTAGTGAAACTGTTGTCCACCGTGTAATTCACGTCGACCTTCGAGTCGCCATTACGGTCATGAAATCGCAGGTTGTCCCGCGTGATGTGTTTGGCTGCCTGGTCCGTGGCGTAAGACGGCTTGCTTCCAGCCCCCGCACCAAACGGGCCGGGGTCCGATACCGGCAGGTTGTGAAGAGGAATAACTCTACGCAGTTCATAATTATTCATTGTGCGGCGCCTTTGGTTTGAATAAATAGGGCCGGTCAACGGATCGTCGGCCAACCACTCCAGAGGTAAATTCGCACGTTGAAAAATCTGATACCAACGCAGTTTTGATTCTAACCGCAACACCTGTAAGCCCCGAAACACAAGGCGATACACCCAGAAATTCCTTTGCAATTTAAACACTCAACAACACAAATGCCTGGGCGATATCGAGTTGTTTTTGCAAGAGAAAAACAAAATCTAAATAACCAATGCTTGCTCAAGTACGCCGTTTTTCCAGCGCTCAGGACACATCCATTAACCCTTCCTCAGGACCGCACCAGCTTCTCAAGCGCAGCATCTGCCAGGAAGGAAGAACGACTCTTGACCTTATGCTCACGCACATACCGGTCGATGCGCTGGATGACATAACCTGGCAAAGTCACATTGACCTTTTCGGTCTTGCCCAGATAGGGCGAGATGTCCAACTCCAACATCCCCCAGCCCATTCCGACGTAGTCGTCGTGCGCGTGATAGTTGGCCACCGACGTTGGCATCGGTATCGGCCCGCCCTCTGCGGCGATCTCCTGCAACAGGATGTGCGCCACTTCCACAGCGGCGTTGTAGGCCTCTTCAAAACGGTCCCCGGCGGTGACTGCACCTGGAATATCGGGGATCTGGATACCGGTGGCGGTAAAGTCATCGCCCCATTCGATACAGATTGGGTATTGCATGAATGCTCTCCTTAAAACTGAAACAAGCCTGCGCGTTTCCTGATGCTTGTGACGGTGCCCAGCGGCAGGTCCTTTTTCGGATGAGGTACTGGAATCGTGTACGGGTTATAGCGATGGGTAAAAATAGGATGACTGCCCGTGACCCGATCCAACACCAAACCTGCCTCTTGCAGTTCCTTGATCAATAACCGGCTTTGCACTTCAGCCTCGTTGGCTTGGCCTGAATAAATAACCCTAGAGTTATCTTTACTCAAGCACAAAATACGGAAGGCTGACTGGCGGTTGTTTTGCGGGATGTTGAAAGCCAGCTTTACGAGCTAACCGGCGCGGCGTTGAACCTGGGGATACGGCCATTGAGGGACGGCCAGTAGCCTTGCTGGCAAGCGTGCTCGAGCACGGCCGGCTGACGACGCAGCAATTGCACAATGGCCTGCGCGGCAATAGTCAGCGCGAGCGTCTGGCCTGGGCACTGGTGGCGCCCCAAGCCAAAACTGAACAGCCGTCGCTGCGGGCGTTCAAGCACAAAGCTATCGGGCTGCGAATGTGCATCGCTGTCGCGGTTGGCGGACGCCAACAGGACTAAAACAGTGTCCCCCGCCTCCAGTACCCAACGGCCAATCGTGCAGCGCCGTGCCACGAATCGCCGCGTGTTCTGCACGGGCGAGTCGAAGCGCGCCACTTCTTGCACCAGTGCGATCGCCAGTGTGGGCTCACGCTTAACCCGTTCAACCAAGTCAGGTCGTCGCGAAAGTAACACCAGCGAATTACCAATCAGGCCAGCGGTTGCTTCACAGGTCTGCGACAACAACCCAATCAGGTTGGCAGACATCACCTCGGCGTCTTTCCAATCGCCCGCGCGGATAGATGACAACAACACCGTTTGCTCAAGCACCCCGCTGAACATCTGCCGCAGCTGTGATGCCCCGGCATCGGCGCTGCGCAGTTGGGCTTCGTTGCTCAACGGCGACAGGCAGGCCACGAAGTTCCGCGTCAGGCCGGCAACGATCTGCAACTGCTCATCAGGCAAGCCCAGCAGACGTGCAGCCACCGATACCGGCAAGGTGAACATCCACGCATCCAGATTGTTCACGCCGGCACTGAGCTGCTCCACGTCGAGGGCTATACGTTGCGCATCCAAAGCAGCCAATGCAGGCTCCATCACCGCTCTCGGGCAGCGATGGGCCACGCCTTCATTCATGCGCATCAGCCGAGCAAATACCTGGCCCGCCACTCGTTGTGCAATCGCGGCCGGAACCGGCTCATCCAGCGGGCGTACGCAGCAGTCAGGATGCGCCAAAACGGCCTCGACCGTCTTCGCGCAACTGGCTATCCACAGCCCGAGGTCGGCATCGAACAGCAGGCCGGCATTGCGCCGCAAGCGAGCGTAGTAATCATAAGGGTCAGCATGGGTCGCAGCTTGCAGCGGTGTCATTCGGCACGTCCTGTTCTAAAAGAATCGGTACTATCAGCCACCCCGCACGGTAACGATTCGCTCAGGAACGAAATATGAACGGCCACGACCCTGACGCCGCCCTCTCGCAAATCGCCGGCGCGATTGCAGAACCTGCGCGTACGAAAATGCTCTGCGCGTTGATGGACGGCCATGCGCGCACCAGCACCGAAATGGCGGTGATCGCTGAAGTGAGTACCTCCACCGCCAGCGCCCACTTGGCCAGGCTCAAGGACCAGGGCCTGATCATGTTGCACACCCAGGGGCGCCACCGTTACTACAGCCTGACAGGCCCGCACATCGCCCAGGCCATCGAAGGGTTGATGGTCATCAGCCGCCACAGCGCCAACGCCTTTGTGCCGAGCACACCCACCCGCTTGCAGTTCGCGCGCACCTGTTACGACCACATGGCCGGCACGCTGGCGGTGCAGCTACATGACCATTTCATCGCAGCGGGCTGGCTGATTGGCGAGGGTACTTACCAGCTCAGCCTGACAGGTGAAAAAGCCATGATCGACCTCGGGGTGGATGTCGTCGCACTGCGTTCACAGCGCCGGCATTTTGCCTGTGCCTGCCTGGACTGGAGCATGCGCCGTCCGCATTTGGCGGGAGCATTGGGTGCGGCATTGCTCCAAAGCGTGATCCGCCGGGAATGGGTGACACAGGACCTGGATACCCGGGCACTCGGCTTGACGCCCAAGGGACGAAAGGCACTGGCTAGCCGATTCGGAATAGAAACCTGAATGTAGTGAGCGGGCTGTCGGGTCACTACCAGCGATGTATCCGCAACATCTTCGCTGGCAAGCCAGCTCGGTCATGCGCATGCCGAATGGCCATGATCCAGGCAGCACAGCAAGCGCTCGACCGTATGCTCCAACGGGCCGGAGTTATCCAGCACGAACAACCCTGAGCCATTGCCGGCAATCAGTTCGGCAGTGAATTGCGCATTGCGCGCCAGGCGCGCTTCGATATCTGCCAGAGCTTCACGCCCCCGCGCGACCAACCGCTGGCGCAATATGGCTTGATCAACCGTCAGCAGCAACACCAGCAAGGTGGGATAGCGCTCACGGGTTTGCGCCAAGTGAGCACGGGAGCCGTTGACCAGTACGTCTTCGCCTGCGGCCAGCCAGTCGTCGATCTCCTTGGGAATGCCATAGCACAACCCATTCGCCTGCCAACTCAACGCAAACGCGCCCGCCGCTTCCAGCGCTGCAAATTGCGCCGGGCTAACACCTTTCGCGGCCTCGCCCACCGCTTCCGCCGAACGGGTGATGACGCGGCGCACGATGCGGCAACCGCGCTCGACCAAACGCGGTCGTGCGGCATCCAACAGGCTGTCCTTGCCCGAACCCGATGGTCCGATGAGATAGATCAACCTGCCTGCCATCAACACACCCTCTTTGCTGGTCGCCGGTCCCCGGTCAGTGGGCCGGCGGCGGCCACCTTACCCGAGTGCGACCCGTTCGCCATCTGGTATTTCGTTGTTATGACAGTAGCGCACTAGATGGAAGCGCTGAGCCATCGCTAGGACCTGCCCTACACAGATTTCGGGTTGCGTCCGATCAACCTCGCCGCTTCTCTTCGCTGGGCGCTGCAAAATCAGCGAACGGGTGTGGTAGCGAGATGGAGGGGCTCATTCATAGGAGCTTCGCCATGAAAAAAGTCACGCCTAACCCCGCGCCATCCACTTCGGGTGCCCCCCACCAAAAAAACACCCCCCAACGTAATCTTCACCGTCCGCCCCGGCCTCAGCACCGAAGCTGCTCTGAGTAATGCCAGCGAGGTGCTTGAATCGGCGACTGTCTGTGCGTACGACTGCGCCGAGCATCTGGAGGGCTCGGGCCGTAAACAGGTGTTGGCGGTGGTGCAGATGATCGAGATCGCGCAGTTATTGGTGGACGAGGCGCTGAATCGGGAGTGTCCCGTGGCCTGACGGCCTGAAATGATTGTTCCCATGCTCTGCGTGGGAATGCCGCCTGGGACGCTCTGCGTCCTTAAGTTGGCGTAGGGCTTGAGCCTTGCGCGAGGTGACGCAGAGCGTCACGGGATGCGTTACCACGCGGAGCGTGGGAGCGATCAAAAAAAGGCGACCCGAAGGTCGCCTGTTGTCATTGCGCGTAGTGCTTGCTCAACCCCGGCGGCACGCCCTGCACGTCGGTCTCTTCCCACGGCCCGTTCGGGCTGATGGAGCGGCTCCAGCCGTTGCTCCAGCGGTAATACGTGCGCTGGCGGTAGAAGGTGTCGGGTTGCTCTTCCAGCACATACACCTGCATCTTGCCGTCCCAGTGGCTGGCGGCGCCTGGAGGTGGTGCGAAGGTTGGCGATTGGGTTGGCACTGGCTTCGGCGGCGGGGTCACCGGACCGGAGGGTTTGGTGCCTGGCTGGGTAGACGGGCCCGACGGTGGGATGGTCGGGCCGGTAGGCGCAGGAGGTGGCCGGTGGACCGCACAAGCGCTCAGGCCCAATACCAGGCTGAGCAGGGTGATGCGTGCGAGTGCGGTCATAGGCGTTTCCTCAAGTTTACTTATCCGGACTGTCGATGGTCAGATGCTGCAGCGCAGTGGTGCTGCTGCCCAGGGCTTGGCTGCGGCCGATCCACTCGCCAGCGGTCGGAAGACCTGCCCGGGATATGCGCGCAACCAGTTGGACTTCAGGGAAGTTCGACAGTTTCAACTGCGGCATCATCGCGTCGGCATCGCCCAGTTCGACGGTGATCGGCAGTTCGGCGACGGTGACGCGCTTGGCTGCCAACGGTGCCGGCGGACCTTTCACGGCGCGGGCGAAGATGAATACGCTGTCGGTTGGCAGCGCCTTGGCCTTCACCTCGGCGGACACGTCCACCCGGACTTTCATCACGGATTTTTGAGGGGCGACGGTGCCGCCGCTCTCTTTCAGCTTCTCGGCCGCACGGTCGATGCCGCCTTGCAGCGCCGCACGGGAATTGTCTCCCGGCGGCAGTTGCGCCAGCAGACGGTTCCAGTAATCGATCGCTTCCTGATAACGCTGGCCTTCAAACGCCGCGATACCCAGCAGGCCAAGGCTGGTGACTTCCTTCGGGTCAAGCTTCAACGCTTCGTCAGTTAGCGCCTGGACCTTCGGCGACCACTGTTTATTGTCGGCAAAGTACTGGGCCTGCGCCCACTGCCCGAGCAGTTCCGGCTGGCGGCCAGCCAACGCCACAGTGCGTTCGAAGACTTTGGCTGCATCGGCCGAGCGGTCCTGGGCCATATAGGCGCGACCGAGGAAGTACAAGCCTTGCGCAGAGTCCGGCTGGGCGGCGGCGGCGCGTTCCAGGCGCTGGGTCATGTCTTCCATGGACACCGGCGGCTGGGAGAATTCGCGGGTCAGTTCGACCTTGTCGCTCGCGCCGTAATGCAGGTACAGCGCAACGCCCAGGACAGGCACCAAAAAGGCCGCCAGAAATGGCAGCGGTTTGCCCAAACGCGATTCACGAGGCTTTTCCACGCCTTCGGTGTCAGCCAGCAGTTCGCGAGCAGCCTCGGCACGGCCGCTGTCGAGTTGCGCGGCATTCAGCACGCCTTCGTCCTGCTGCACTTGCAGCTCGGCGACGCGTTCCTGATACAGCGCCACGTTCAGCGCGGTGCGGTCCTCTTCACGCTGGGCACGGCGGCCACGCAACACAGGGATCAACAGGAAACTCAGGGCAATCAGTAGCAGCAAGCCGGCTGCGAGCCAGAAATCAATCATCAGTCTTGGTGTCCAGCAATTGGTCGAGACGTTTACGCTCTTCAGGGGACAGCGCGTCGGAACCATCGGTAGGCGCGGCGCGGCGGCGGCGCACGATCACGGCCATCACCACCACGCCGGCCAGCAACAGCCCGGCGGGGCCGAACCAGAGCAACGCGGTCTTGCCGGTAAGGGCCGGTTTGTAGCGCACGAAATCACCGTAGCGGTCGACCATGAAGTCGATGATCTGCTGGTCATCCTTGCCCTCCCCCAGCATGCGGAAGATCTCTCTGCGCAGGTCGGTGGCGATGGGCGCGTTGGAATCGGCGATGTCCTGGTTCTGGCATTTGGGGCAGCGCAGTTCCTTGGTGAGGTCGCGGAAACGCTCACGCTCGGCGTCGTTGGCGAATTCGTAGGTGTCGATGGCGGCGTGGGCCACGCCAGCCAATCCCAGCGCCAGAACAGCGGCGGCTAACAAGCGCTTCATGGCTTGGCCTCATCGACCAGCGCCTGGTACTTGGCGGCCAATTGTTCGCGCCAGACCACCTCATCGATCACACCCACGTATTTGTCGCGGATCACGCCCTTGGCATCGATGAAGAAGGTTTCCGGGGCACCGTACACGCCAAGGTTCAGGCCGAGGTTGCCGTCTTCATCACGGATATCCAACTGGTACGGGTTGTGGAACTCGGCCAGCCACTTCAAGGCCGCTGCGTTGTCGTCCTTGTAGTTGATGCCGTAGATCACCACGCCCTTCTCGGCCAGAGTGTTCAGCACCGGGTGTTCGACGCGGCACGAGATGCACCAGGTGCCCCACACGTTGACCAATGCCGGTTTGCCCAGCAGGTCGGCCTGGGTCAGGGTCTTGTCGCCCTGCACCGTCGGCAGGCTGAACGCGGGGAACGGTTTGCCGATCATTGCCGAGGGCAACTCGGCCGGGTCCAGGTACAAGCCGCGGTAAAGGAACACCGCCACCACCAAAAACAAAGCCAGCGGCACAACCATCAACCAACGCTTCATACCGCCGCTCCTTGCAGGCCGAGCGCTTCACGCACCCGGCTCTTGACCTTGACCCGATAACGCCGGTCCAGCGCGGCAAGCAAACCACCGAAACCGGTGAGCAAACCGCCGAACCAGATCCAGCGCACGAACGGTTTCACATGCACGCGCACCGCCCAGGCCCCCTCCCCCAGCGGTTCACCCAGTGCCACATAGAGGTCGCGGGTGAAACCGGCGTCGATCCCGGCTTCGGTCATCATCGAACTCTGCACGGTGTACAGGCGTTTTTCCGGGTGCAGCACGGCGATTTCCTTGCCGTTGCGGACGACGCGCACGGTGCCTTTGTCTGACGTGAAGTTCGGGCCTTCAAAGTGCTTGGCGCCTTCGAAGATGAAGTGGTAACCGGCCAGGTCCATCGACTCACCGGGCGCCAGGCGCAGGTCGCGCTCAGCGCTGTTCTGGCTGGAAAGCACCACGCCCAGGGCGCAGACGGCGATACCGATGTGGGCGATCTGCATGCCCCAGTAGCTGCGGGTGAGCGTCGGCAAGCCTTTGAGCAGGCCCTTGTGGCGGGTCTTGTCGAAGATGTCACGCACGCCGGCCAGCAATACCCAGGCAGCGAGCAGGAAGGTCGCGAGCACTGCCCAGTTGAAGTCGCCATAAGCGAAGCCGGCGATCACCGCCAAGGCCACGCTGCCGAGCAACACTGGCATCAGCATGCCGGCCAGCCATTTCACCGGTGTGTCTTTCCAGCGCACCAGCATGCCTACCGCCATCACCACCATCAACAGGCCCATCAAAGGGATAAACAGCGCGTTGAAGTACGGCGGGCCGACCGACAGTTTGGCGCCACTGAGGGCATCCAGCACCAGCGGATACAGAGTGCCGAGCAGGATCATCGACGCGGCCACCACCAGCACCAGGTTATTACCCAGCAGCAGCGTTTCCCGCGACCACAGGTTGAAGCCTACCTGGCTCTTGACCACCGGGGCGCGCAGGGCGAACAGCGTGAGTGAGCCGCCCACCACAAACAGTAGGAAGATCAGGATGAACACGCCGCGCTCCGGGTCGGACGCAAACGCGTGCACCGACGTCAGCACGCCCGAACGCACAAGGAATGTGCCGAGCAGGCTGAGGGAAAACGCCGCGATGGCCAGCAACACGGTCCAGCTCTTGAACACGCCACGCTTTTCGGTAACGGCCAGCGAGTGAATCAATGCCGTGCCGACCAGCCATGGCATGAAGGAGGCGTTTTCCACCGGGTCCCAGAACCACCAGCCGCCCCAGCCAAGTTCGTAGTAAGCCCACCACGAACCGAGGGTGATGCCGATGCCGAGAAACGCCCAGGCGACGATGGTCCACGGCCGCGACCAGCGCGCCCAGGCTGCATCGAGACGCCCGCCCAGCAAGGCGGCAATGGCGAAGGCGAAGGACACGGAGAAACCCACGTAACCCATGTAAAGCATTGGCGGGTGCACGATCAGGCCGATGTCTTGCAGCAGCGGGTTGAGGTCATGCCCGTCCACCGGGATCTGCGGCAAGATGCGCGTGAAGGGGTTGGAGGTCATGATCAGGAACAGCAGGAAACCGATGCTGATCATGCCCATCACCGCCAGCACCCGCGCCAGCATCACTTGCGGCAGTTGGCGCGAGAACACCGACACGGCGAAGGTCCAGCCGCCGAGGATCAACGCCCACAGCAGCAACGAACCTTCGTGGGCGCCCCACACGGCGCTGAATTTGTAGTACCACGGCAGCGCGCTGTTGGAGTTATTGGCGACATAGGCGACGGAAAAGTCGTCGGTCATGAAGGCGTAGGTCAAGCAGCCAAACGCGAACAGCAGGAACGCGAACTGGCCCCAGGCGGCCGGCTGCGCCAGGCTCATCCACAGGCGGTCACCGCGCCAGGCGCCAAGCAATGGCACCACCGCCTGGACGATGGCAAAGCACAGGGCGAGGATCATCGCCAACTGACCCAGTTCCGGAATAAACAGTGCGGACGTCATGGCTCAGCCCTCCTTGGCAGGCATTGGCGCGGACTGGCCGCTGTCTTTCAACGCTTTGGTGACTTCTGGCGGCATGTATTTTTCGTCGTGTTTGGCCAGCACTTCATCGGCCACCACCACGCCGTCGGCGTTGAGCTTGCCCAGGGCGACAATGCCCTGGCCTTCGCGGAACAGGTCCGGGAGGATACCGCGGTAGGTGATGGTCACGGATTTGCTGAAGTCGGTGACCACGAAGGTCACGTCCAGGGAATCGCCGGAACGCTTCAAGGAACCCTTCTCCACCATGCCGCCAGCACGGATGCGCGTATCGACAGGCGCTTCACCGTTGGCAATCTGGGTCGGGGTGTAGAACAGGTTGATGTTCTGCTGCAGAGCGCTCAAGGCCAGGGCCACGGCAATGCCGACGCCAGCGAGGATGGCAAGGATGATCAACAGACGCTTTCTACGCAGCGGATTCACTTTTCGGTCTCCCGGCGCAAACGACGCGCCTCTTGTTGCAGGTAACGCTTGCGGGCCAGGATCGGCGCGGCGACGTTGAGGGCCAGCACTGCCAGGCAGATGCCATAGGCCGTCCAGACGTACAGGCCGTGGTGGCCCATGGCGATAAACTCGCTGAAAGAAGCAAAACTCATCCACGCGCTCCCAGGCTGCTTTGCACTTCGTCCTTGACCCAACGGGTGCGGGCTTCACGCTTGAGCACTGCTAGGCGCATGCGCATCAGCAGCACGGCGCCGAAGAAACAGTAGAACCCCAGCACCATCAGCAGCAGCGGCGCCCACATTTGCACAGGCATCGCCGGTTTTTCGGTGAGGGTGAAGGTGGCGCCCTGGTGCAGGGTGTTCCACCACTCCACCGAGTATTTGATGATCGGGATGTTGATCACACCAACAATCGCCAACACCGCGCAGGCCTTGGCGGCGCTGTCACGATTGCTGATCGCATTGCCCAAGGCAATCAGACCGAAGTACAGGAACAGCAAAATCAGCATGGACGTTAGTCGCGCATCCCACACCCACCACGAACCCCAGGTCGGCTTGCCCCAGATCGCGCCGGTGACCAGCGCCACGGCGGTCATCCACCCGCCGATGGGGGCAGCGCATTGCAGCGCGACGTCTGCGAGCTTCATCTTCCACACCAGGCCGACGATGCCGCACACCGCCAGCATCATGTAGCAGGACTGAGCCAGCATCGCGGCGGGAACGTGGATATAGATGATGCGAAAGCTGTTGCCTTGCTGATAGTCCGGCGGCGCGAAGGCCAGGCCCCAGACCAGGCCGATGCCGATCAGCAACACGGCGGCGATGCTCAACCACGGCAGCAGCTTGCCGCTGATGCCATAGAACCATTTGGGCGAGCCGAGCTTATGAAACCAGGTCCAGTTCATTGCTGTTTCCATCACGGTTGCTTCTTGTCGTGGCAAGAAGCGTAGGGTCTTTACTGACTGAACGTATAGCGTTCAGTCAGACCTCATTATTCGCCAACGCTAATCTTCAGGCCGGCCGCTATAGCAAAAGGTGTCAGGGTTACCGCCAGGGCGGTCAGGCTACCCAGCCACAAGAGGTAACCGGTCGCCGGCATGCCCATGAGCGCGGCTTGCAACGCACCGCTGCCCAGGATCAGTACCGGGATATACAAAGGCAGAATCAACAAGGCCAGCAACAGGCCGCCGCGCTTCAAACCCACGGTCAACGCCGCGCCCACCGCCCCCAGCAAACTGAGGACCGGTGTACCGAGCAGCAGGCTCAGGAGCAGGATCGGCAGGCATTCGGTGGGCAGGCCCAGCATCATCGCCAGCAGCGGCGAGAGCAAGACAAGCGCCAGGCCGGAAAAAGCCCAGTGTGCCAGTACCTTGGCCAGTACCAGAAGTGGCAAGGGGTGCGACGAAAGGACCCACTGTTCCAGGGAACCGTCTTCGAAATCACTGCGAAACAGTCCGTCCAGCGAGAGCAGGACGGATAAAAGTGCGGCGACCCACACCAGTCCAGGGGACAAGGTTTGCAACAGTTTAATCTCGGGGCCGACCGCCAACGGGAACAACGCGATGACAATGGCGAAGAATACCAGCGGGTTGGCCAACTCGGCCGGGCGACGACACAGCAGCCGCGCTTCGCGGGCAACCAGCAGGGCGAATACGCTCATGCCGACCACCGCCCCAGGTCCAGGTCACGGTAACCGGCGGGCATACGCGTGAGGGTATGGTGAGTGGTGAGGATGACCAGACCGCCCCGCTCGCAGTGCTGGGCCAGGTGTCCTTCCAACTGGGCGACGCCTTGCTTGTCGAGGGCGGTGAACGGCTCATCGAGGATCCACAACGGCGGGCCGGGCAGGTACAAACGCGCCAGGGCGACGCGGCGCTGTTGACCAGCGGACAGGGTGTGGCAGGGCACGTCTTCGAAACCCTTGAGACCCACAGCAGCCAGAGCCTGCCAAATGGCATCGCGCGAAGCAGGGTGATGCAGGGCGCTGAGCCAACTGAGGTTTTCTTCGGCGGTGAGCACGTCCTTGATGCCGGCGGCGTGGCCGATCCAGATCAGGTTGCGTGCCAGTTCGGTGCGTTGTTCGTTGAGGGGCTTGCCGTTGAGGCGTACCTCGCCGGCCGTCGGCTGCATCAGCCCGGCCAGCAGGCGCAGCAAACTGGTCTTGCCGCTGCCGTTGGGGCCACTGATCTGCACCATGTCGCCGCCCACCAGCCGCAGTTCGAGGTGCTCGAACAGCAGGCGCAGGTCGCGTTCACAGGAGAGCGCTACGGCTTCAAGAAGAGGGCTGGTCAAAAGATCGCGGGCCTTTACGGTTCAAGTCGGCGGTGCAGCGGCCGTTAAAGAGAAATGCACAATAACGGCTTCGGCGACCGATTTTAGAGAGCTGGATCAAATAGTTGTGAGGTTTTTAGCGCTCTCTTTGCAGACGGGCGGCATTATACATGTGATGCCCGACTCTAAAGAGGGCAATTTCCCCAGAGACGACGCGCGCGATGACCGGTGAGATCAACCTTCCTACGCTTCCACCTGCTACTGCGGCCGGGCCCAGCCCTGCGCCTGCGACCGGTGAATTGCTGAAACTGCTGGAGCCGCAGATCGGCCTGATCGACCCAGGGAAAACCGCAAACGCTGAAGTGATCGCCTTGAAACAAGGCGGCGACGCCTTTCAGTTGCTACTCAAATTGACCTTGGAAGGTGGCCGTCAGACCCTGGTGCAAGCCAGCAGCACCCAACCCTTGCCGCTGGGCAGCAATGTCGCGGTGAGCCAGACGCCCGCCGGCAACCTGACCCTCAGCCTGCAGCAGGCCTTGAGCGCGAATGTCGCCGCCCTCACCCGCATCGATACCCACCAGACGCCAGTGGGCACGCTGTTGCAGGCCAAGGTGCTGACCACCCAAATGCTGCCCCAAGGCACGGCGCAACCAGCGATTTACCGCTCACTGGTGACCGTGCTCAACAGCGCACTGACGGGCGCCACCCTGACCGTGGAAAGCCCGCAGCCGCTGCGTGTCGGCAGCCTGCTCAGTGCCGTGGTGCAGAACACGCAGACCTTGAGCTTTGTGCCCTTGAGCGGGCTCAAGGATCAGTTGGCCGTCACGCAGCAACTGTCGACCCAACGAAGTCGCCAAGGCTCGCTGGATGCGGTGTTCACTGCGCTGCAAAACCTGCCGCGCGGCGACAGCACCTCCGCCGACCTGCGCGCCGCCGCCGATCGTTTGCTGGCCGCCTTGCCGGATTTGGCCCAGGTCAGCAACCCCAAGGTACTCGCGCAAGTCATCCAGAACAGCGGGGCGTTTCTTGAAGCCAAGCTGCTCGCCGGGCAAAACCCGCAAATTCCCCCGTTGGACATGAAAGGTGCCTTGCTGCGCCTGGTCGCGGACTTGTTGCCCGCCCTGCCCGCCAGCACCAACCTGAATGCCATCCTCGCCGCCAATACCCTGGCCCAGGTGCTGCCCAACTTTGTACGCAGCCCGCTGAACACCCTCGGCCAGGTCAGCGCCCGACAGCTACCCGCTGGCTTCCCGCTGCCCGAACGCCTGATGGCCAAGCTGGAAGGCGAAGGCGACCTGGAAAACCTGCTGCGCCTGGCCGCCGGGGCGATTTCACGGTTGCAGAGCCATCAGCTGTCGAGCCTGGAGCAGACCGGCACCACCGCCGACGGTCGCCTGCAAACCACGTGGCAGTTGGAAATCCCTATGCGCACCCTGCAGGACATCGTGCCCTTGCAGGTCAAGTTCCAACGCGAAGAACCGGCGCCGGACAAAGACCAGCCCGAACGCAAAGACAAGAAGGACGCCAAACAGATGCTCTGGCGCGTCGAGTTGGCCTTCGATATGGAGCCACTGGGGCCGTTGCAGGTCCAGGCGCAATTGAGCCAGGGCAAACTGTCCAGCCAGCTGTGGGCGACCCGGCCATTCACCGCCAGCCTGATCGAAAGCCACTTGAGCAACCTGCGCGAACGCCTGGTGACCTCGGGCCTCAACGTCGGTGACCTCGATTGCCACCTCGGCACCCCGCCGCGCGGGCCCAAAACTGGACTGGAACAACGCTGGGTGGATGAGACCGCATGAAAAACCCTACGCCACCGCGCCAAGCGATTGCCCTGAAGTACGACGGCCAGCAAGCACCTACCCTGACGGCCAAGGGCGATGATGCCCTGGCCGAAGCGATCCTGAAGTTGGCGCGTGAAAATGAAGTGCCCATCTATGAAAACGCCGAGCTGGTGAAGCTGCTGGCGCGGATGGAGCTGGGAGACAGCATTCCGGAGGAGTTGTACCGCACAATTGCCGAGATCATTGCGTTTGCATGGACGTTGAAGGGCAAGTTTCCGGTGGGGTATGACCCGCATGCCGCGCCAGTGGAACGCGACGTGACCGAACGCGGGGATGACTACTGAGTTCTCCCGGACACACACAGCTCCCACATTGGCTCTGTATTGTCAGTTCAGGACTTCGCTGAGCGGGATGAAATTGACCCGGTCACCCACCTCCAGCGTCGTGCCTTCCAACACCTCCACAAACCCTTCTGCCCACGCCGCACTGCGCAGTACGCCCGAGCTCTGGTTACGGTAGATGATTGCCTTGCCCTGCTCGATGCGTCCGCGCAGGTATTCGCGACGGTTGCCCGGTTTGGGCCAGGTGAACCCCACCGGCACTTCAAAGCGCAGCGGCTCCACATCCGCCACACCTTGGCGGCGCAGCAAATAAGGGCGCGCCAGCAGTGCGAAAGTCACCAACGTCGAGGCCGGGTTACCCGGCAAGCCGATCACCGGCACGCCTCGGAAGTGGCCGAAGGTCAGCGGCTTGCCTGGCTTGATCGCGAGTTTCCACAGCGCCAGCTCACCCTCTTCACGCAGGGCAATGCCGAGGAAATCCGCCTCGCCTACCGACACACCGCCGGTCGACAGGATCAAGTCGACATTGCCCAAATCGGCCAGGCGAGTGCGAGTCAGGTTTAGATCATCGGGCAGGATGCCAGCGTCGATCACTTCGCACCCCATGCGCGCCAGCCATGAGCAGAGCACGCGCCGGTTGCTGTTGTAGATCTGCCCCGGCCCGAGCGGCAAGCCCGGCTCGATCAATTCATCGCCGGTGGACAACACCGCCACGCGCGGTCGGCGTACGACTTCCAGGCAATCACGGCCGAGGGAAGCGGCCAGCCCCAGTTCAATCGGGCCCAGGCGCGTGCCGGCCGTTAACACAAGCTCGCCTACGGTGGTTTCCTGGCCTTGGGGGCGGATGTTCTGATCGATGTGCAGGGCTTCGGTGAAGCTCACGCGCTCGTCGGCGTGGACCACAGCGTTCTCTTGCATTTCCACACAGTCAGCACCTTCGGGAACCGGCGCGCCGGTGAAGATCCGCGCGCAAGTACCGGTGGCCAGGGGCTGTGGCGCCTGACCGGCGAAGATGCGCTGGCTCACGACCAACGGTTCCCCGGTCCAGTCCGCCAAGCGCACGGCGTAGCCGTCCATGGCGCTGTTCGGCCAAGGCGGCAGGTCGAGCGTAGAGATCAGGTCTTGGGCCAATACACGGCCATCGCAGTCAGCCAGGGGCAGCGTTTCCTGCTCGCGGATCGGCGCGGCTTCGGCCATCGCCAGCAGTTGTTGCAATGCCTCTTCCACCGGCATCAGGGCGCCGGTCTTGCCAGGCTTACCCACGGGATTCACAAGGCTCGGCCTGCTTCAGGTGCGGCACGAAGTTGCACGGGCGATGACGGTTGTCCAACTGCTCGGCGAGGATGCCATCCCAACCGGTACGCACCGCATTGGTGGAACCCGGCAGGCAGCACACCAGGGTGCCATTGGCCAAGCCTGCCAATGCGCGGGACTGCACGGTAGAAGTGCCGATATCAGCCACGGAAATCTGGCGGAACAGTTCGCCAAATCCGTCGACCTGTTTATCGAGCAGGCAACTGACGGCCTCAGGCGTGCTGTCACGGCCGGTGAAGCCGGTGCCGCCGGTGATCAACACCACTTGCACCACGTCTTCGGCGATCCAGTGGGCGACTTGGGCGCGGATTTTGTAAAGGTCGTCCTTAAGCAGCACGCGCTCGGCCAGGTGATGGCCTGCGGCGGTGAGACGGTCGACGAAGACCTGGCCCGAGGTGTCGGTGTCCAGGGTGCGGGTGTCACTGACGGTCAGTACAGCGATATTCAGGGGTACGAAGGGCGCATCTGCCTTGGCGTTCATGGCACGGTCCGGTTGTCGAAGGAACAGCCCGATGTTATATCACAGCCCCCCCTTTTGCTGCCGCTGCGGAACCGCCATGCCTATCGACTCATCCCCCCTGCCGTGTTCGGTCCTGCTGCTATCCGGTGGGCGCGGGCAGCGCATGGGCGGCCAGGACAAAGGCCTGTTGGATTGGCGCGGCCAGCCCTTGATCGCGCATCTACAGAGCCTGGTTCGACCGCTCACGGATGACCTGATCATCTCGTGCAACCGCAACCCGCAACACTACGCCGCCTATGCCGACCAACTGGTGAATGACGACAGCCCGGACTTTCCCGGTCCGCTCGCCGGTATCCGTGCGGGACTCGCCGCCGCGCGCCACGCGCACCTGCTGATATTGCCGTGCGATGTACCGCATATTGACGCGCGATTGCTCGCCGACCTGCGGCAGACAGCGCGGCACAACCCGCTGCTGCCGGTGATGGTGCGCCATGGTGAATTCTGGGAACCCTTGATCTGCATCATCCCTACCCACCTGCAAACCGAGGTAGAACAGGCATGGCGTGCGGGTGAACGCAGCCCACGCAAGATCTTCCTGCAACTGGGTGGCGTGGGACTGGAGTGCCCGGCGGATGACCCGCGACTGGCCAACCTTAATACGCCCGAGCTGTTACAGACGCGGCCGGGCATGTCAGAATGAACCTCGCATCAGGAACTTTGTCGGCGCCGCACGCGTCACAAGGTCAGCAATTAAAAAGTATTCTCTCGGAGACAATCTCATGACTCAACGGACCATCGCCGCTCTCATGCTTGCACTGGGCCTCGCCACCCTCGCCGGTTGCGCTTCGCCGACAGTGATCACCCTGAATGACGGTCGCGAAATCCAGGCCGTCGACACCCCGAAATACAATGAAGATTCGGGTTTCTACGAATTCGAACAACTTGACGGCAAGCGCACCCGCATCAACAAAGATCAGGTTCGCACCGTTAAAGACCTGTAAGTCTTACCGTTTGCTACAAGGCCCGCCTCGCGCGGGCCTTGTCGTTTCCGAGGGGTTACCAGTCGAGGGTGATCTGGCTGCGAAAGCGGCGCTCTACGCCTGTGACCGGGTCGATAAAACGCACGCCCTGTGCCAGCAGCTTGAGTGGGTTGGCGTAGTCGTCCACCGCGTCCTTGATCACGTCCGGGTAGAACGGGTCGTTACAGATACTCGCGCCAAGCGCCGTCATATGCACGCGCAGCTGGTGCTTCTTGCCGGTCACGGGAAACAGGCCGTAGCGCCATAGATCGCCATGCTTTTCGCGCACTTCCATAGCCGTTTCAGTGTTGGCGGCGCCGGGCCCCTCCTGCATACGAAAGAACGGTTCGCCATCGACCAGACGGCTTTTATGCACCCTGGGGAACGTCAGCTCAGGCAAGGCCGGTGCGATGGCCTCGTAGAATTTATCGATCTTGCGCGTGGGAAACAGTTGTTGATACGCGGAGCGGCTGGCCGGGTTGGCCGAGAACAGCACCAACCCCGCCGTATGTCGATCGATGCGATGCAAGGGCACCAGCGACGGATTGTCGAGGCGGCGAATCAGGCGCCGCAGCAGGGTTTGCTCGACATATTCACCGGCCGGGGTCACGGGCAGGAAATGGGGTTTGTCTACCACCACCAGGTGCTCGTCGGCATACAGGATGGTTTCCTGTACGGGGATGATTTTCTCGTTGGGCACTTCGCGGAAGTAATAGATGCACAGGCCTTCCTTGTAGGCCAGGTCCTGGCTGATCGGGCTGCCGTTGATATCCAATACACGGCCGCGGGCGATGCGGTCCAGCCAATGTTCACGGCCGATCGCCGGGAAGTGTTCGCACAGGCAATCCAGCACCGTCGCCCAAGGGCCAGGTGGCAAGTACAACGTACTGGCTTGATGCTCGGAGGCGATAAAAACAGAAGTGGACATGCAGATGCTCGAGCCTTGGGAAAACCGGCAGGCATTATCCCGCATTGCGCGGGATTGAGCCTAGGGCGAATCTCAGGCCTTGACCAACGCTGCCCGCAGAACCTTCGAGGCACTGGCGGCGTCGGTGAATTCCTTGAGCCAGCGCAGCACGTCCACCGCTTCCCAGCGGCCCGGGTCGTACAACGCGTACAACAAGCCCTGGTAACCCACCACATCCAGCTGCTTGTGATAACCGGCGCGCTGGAACAGCGCCTCGATCTCGGCGAAGCAAGTATTGAAATGCACTTTATTAAACGGCGTCTTGCCTTCCGTGACCAGGCCGTCAAGGCGCAGCTCGTTCACCGCGTCGCGCACGACGTCGGCGGACATGCGATTGACGCTGCTTTTCAGTTGTTCAACATTCACCACGGGCGTTCCCTCTATTCAATCGCTGTACAAACATACAGTAACGTAATAATCGGAAACCTGCCATCGCATAACACTCAGCGAAGGAAGGCGACAACCTGTTGTGCGTCGAATGGCCAATCCAGTTCCGCCCCGGTGTCTACCCGGCGAAGCACCGGGATCCGCAGGCCGTAGGCTTCGGTCAGGTCTTCGGGGTCGGTGATATCCACCAGTTCCACCAGCAACCCGTGTTCGACGAGCGGCATGATTTCGGCTTCGGCGATTTCACAAAGATGGCAACCCAGGGTGCCGAATAACTGGCATTCAGGAAGCATGGCAATGGACCTGGTCAGAAAACAGGCCATCATTCTAAGCCCGGTTACGGCCTCTCGCCCACCCTCACTAAAACCCTGACCCAGGTCACCATGGCGTATAACTGATTCAGCGATTCTTGCGGCTTTTTGCCTGCCCCCTAGCAACGGAGATGCGTGTGTTTGCCAACCTGCTGATCATTTTGGCCTCGTCCCTGGTGGTGATTGCTCTGTTTCGCCGGTTGCGATTGCCGCCCGTGCTGGGCTATTTGTGCGTCGGCCTGGCCGTGGGGCCCACCGCGCTGGACTGGGTGAATGACAGTGAGGACCTGCCCGACCTCGCCGAACTCGGTGTGGTGTTCCTGCTGTTCTCCCTGGGCCTGGAGTTTTCCCTGACCAGGATGCTCGCCCTGCGCCGCGTGGTATTTGGCCTGGGCAGTTTGCAGGTGCTGGGTTGCGCAGTACTGCTGGGCGGATTATTGATGGCCTTTGGTGTGGCGCCGGGGATCGCCCTGTTGCTGGGGGCTGGGCTGGCGTTGTCATCCACGGCGATCGTCAGCAAGGAGCTGACCAGCCTTGGTGAAATCTTCAGCAGCCACGGCCAGAACGCGATTGGCGTGTTGCTGTTTCAGGACGTAGTGGCAGTGTTGCTGCTGACCTTGGTGCCGGTGTTTGCCGGCACCGGCGAGCAAGCCTGGTACCTGGCGCTGCCGCTGACACTCGGCAAAACCGTGTTCTTGTTTGTCGGCCTGCTGCTCGCCAGCCGTTGGTTATTGCCGCGTTTGTTCCGCGAGGTCGCCGCGTCCCATTCGGCGGAGCTGTTTGTGCTGCTGGCGCTGGTGATTGTGTTGCTGACGGCCTGGCTCACCCACCTGCTTGGGCTCTCCCCAGCGCTGGGTGCGTTCCTCGCCGGCATGCTGCTAGGGGAAAGCCACTACCGCCATCAGATCGAGGCGGATATCCGCCCGTTTCGCGACATCCTGCTGGGGCTGTTTTTCGTCAGCATCGGCATGCTTATCGACCTGCAACTGTTCGTCAGCCATAGCCTGCTGATCCTCGGCCTGACCCTGGCACTGATGGTGGTCAAAGGCTGTGTGGTCGCCGCGCTGGTCAAGCTGCGTGGCAGCGACAGTGAAACTGCCTGGCGCAGTGGCCTGGCCCTGGCCCAGGGTGGCGAGTTCTGTTTTGCGTTGATGGCACAGATGCAGCAAAGCCGTCTGATCCCGGATGAATTCAACGGCCTGCTGCTCGCTGCCACGTTCTGTTCGATGTTGCTGACGCCGCTGCTCTTGCGCGCCGCACCACGCATTGCCCTGCGCCTGCACCGCAAGCCCAACCAGCAAGTGCAGTTGGAAGAAATCACCGCGCTGAACGCCGAGTTGCGCGGGCACGCGGTGATTTGCGGGTATGGCCGGGTTGGCCAATCCATCGGACGTTTCCTGCGCAATGAGCAACAGGCCTTTATCGCCCTGGATGACGACCCGGAACGAGTCCAGGAAGCCAACACCGAAGACAGCAGCGTGCATTACGGCGATTGCCGGCGTGGCGCCCTGCTCAGTGCAGTCGGCCTGGAGCGTGCACGGTTGGTGGTGATTGCGGTGGACAACAGCGACGTTGCCTTGGTGGTGTTGAAAGAAGCGCGCCGGATCAACCCCGACGTGCCGATCCTGGTGCGCACCCGCGATGACAGCCAACTGGCTGAACTGAAAGCCGCGGGCGCCAATGAAGTGGTGCCCGAGCTGTTGGAGTCGAGCCTGATGCTCGCCTCCCATGCCTTGATCCTGCTAGGCCTGTCGGACCAACAGGTACAGGCGCGTGTCGATGAAGTGCGGCAGAACCGCTATCACCTGCTGCACGGTTTCTACTCGCACCCGAACAACGCAGAAGAGGCGCCGATCAATCCTGACTGACCGCGCCGATCTTGTGGATCGACAGGTCCGCACCGTAGTACTCTTCTTCCTGGCTCAGGCGCAGTCCGGTCACGCGCTTGATCACGCCGTACACCAACAGGCCGCCGGCCAGCGCCACCAGCACACCGAGGGTGGTGCCGATCAACTGGCTGATCAGGCTGACACCCCCCAGTCCACCGAGGGCGGTCTGGCCGAAAATGCCACAAGCGATGCCGCCCCATACGCCGCAGAGGCCGTGCAACGGCCACACACCCAGCACGTCGTCGATCTTCCAGCGATCCTGGGCCGCGATGAAGAACCACACGAACACACCTCCGGCGACTGCCCCCGTGACCAGCGCGCCCACCGGGTGCATCAGGTCGGAGCCCGCGCAGATCGCCACCAGCCCGGCCAATGGACCGTTATGCAGGAAGCCTGGGTCATTGCGCCCGATGATCAGGGCAGCAACGGTGCCGCCGACCATGGCCATCAGCGAATTGACTGCCACCAGGCCACTGACGCCGTTGAGGGTTTGCGCGCTCATCACGTTGAAGCCAAACCAACCGACGATCAAAATCCACGAGCCCAACGCCAGGAACGGAATGCTCGACGGCGCAAACGCTACCAGGCGCCCGTCGCGGTAGCGCCCATTGCGCGGGCCAAGCAACAACACCGCCGCCAGCGCCAGCCATCCGCCCATAGCGTGCACCACCACGGAACCGGCAAAGTCGTGGAAGCTGGCGCCAAAGGTCGCGAGCAGCCAAGCCTGCAGGCCGAAATTGCCGTTCCACACCATGCCTTCGAAAAACGGGTAGATAAACGCCACGATCAACGCCGTTGCGCAGAGCTGCGGAGCAAACCGCGCACGCTCGGCGATACCGCCGGAAATAATCGCCGGGATCGCCGCCGCGAAGGTCAGCAGGAAAAAGAACTTCACCAACCCATAACCATGATCGGCACTGATCACAGCGGCCGGTTGCATGAAGCTCACACCGTAGGAGATCCAATAGCCTATAAAGAAATAGGCCAGCGTGGAAATGGCGAAGTCGCTGAGGATCTTCGACAAGGCGTTGACCTGGTTTTTCTGGCGCACGGTGCCCACTTCCAGGAACGCGAAGCCGGCGTGCATGGCCAGCACCATGACCGCACCGATCAGGATAAACAGGGTATTGGAACTATGGACGAGGGTGTCCACTGCACTTTGCACATTTTCCATGAAGCTTGGCAGGCCTGTAATAAAGGCAAAAAGCACCAAAGCGGTTCAAGCCAGGGTTGCGCGCACTAAATTGGCACCACCGGCCCCACCCCTCTACAGAGGATGTGAACCGCTTTAGCGCAGCGATCAACACAACAGGCCGTTGCCGACAGGGTTTTTCCGCGGGTTTCAGTTATTTAGGGTAAGGTTTTTCAAGGCATTGCCTAAGGCCGCCCGGATTCAGCGCAAGCCCCGGGGCCTTCGCACCAAGGCAAAGCAAAAGCTGTACCAGACAATTGCACTGAACCTTCACCGATGCCGGTGACTCGAAACCACTACGTATCGAACCGACGTACAGATCAGCCAATCACGGAGATAACCATGGCCAGAAGAACTGCAAAGACTGCTCAAGAAATATTGATGGCGGATTTTCAAACCTTGGTGACTGACACCGAACGGTTGCTGGATGACACCAAGGTGCTTGCGGGTGACCAGGCCGATGAGCTGCGCGCGAAGATTCATGACACGCTGCTGCAGGCCCGCGAAACCCTTAAACAGACCGAAGACTCCTTGCGCGAACGTGGCCAGGCGGCCGTCACCGCCACTGAAGATTACGTGCAGGCCAACCCTTGGCAGTCGGTAGGCATTGCCGCCGGCGTGGGCTTTCTGATCGGCCTGTTGGCCACAAGGCGCTAATCATGTCTATCGGGGAAACTGGCGCGTCCACGGGCACTACCTCAAGACGTTTGGGCGCGGCCGTGTTGGGCTTGCTGCACAGCCACGTCGAATTGTTTGGCATTGAATTGCAGGAACAGAAGGCCCGCACTGTCAGCCTGCTGCTATTTGCCGGCCTGGCGCTGGTGTTTGCGCTGCTGTTGCTGGTTGGGCTGTCGACCTTGGTGATGATCCTGGTGTGGGACACCGGCTACCGCCTGACCGGGATCATCTGCCTGTGCGTGTTCTACACGCTGGCCGCAGTGTTCTGCGGGGTGCGCTTGAAAGCGGCGGTGTTCGATGAGTCCACACCGTTCCACGCCACCCTCGAAGAGCTGGCCAATGACCGGGAGCGCCTGCTGCCATGACTCAACTACCAACAAACACCTCACGCCGGGAAATGCGCAAGGCGTTGATTCGCCTGCGCATGGAAATGCACCGCCAGGAGATTCGACACGAATCCCAGCAATTGATGTCGCCCTTGAACAAGGTGCGCAACCTGGGCCAGAACGTTCAGGACGGCCTGGGCATCAAGCACGCGCCGCTGTGGGGCGTCGCCGCCGTGACGCTGATGGGCTTCTTTACCGGTAAGGGCGCCAAGGGCGGCGGTATCGGCAGCCTGACGCGCATGGTGCGCCTGGGCGCCGGCTTGATCCCGCTGATCAAACTGGCCATGCAGGGTTCATCGCGCAAAGGTTGAGCCTCGCTGGCTGCATTCTTGCTAACAGAATCGGCCCGGCCCTCGTTTTCGAGGGCCGGGCCTTTTTTTCGCCACCTCGCTTAAGGAGGCCCCGTGATCGACGGGCAACCGCTCGCCTGCTTCCAGCCGTTTATCGACACCGCCACCGGCCGCATCGCCGGCGTTGAGGCCCTGGGCCGTCTGCGCCAGGCTGACGGCCGCTTGCAGTCCGTGGGCCCGCTGTTCGCCGACCCACGCACGCCGGGCGTGACCTTGCGCCGTCTCGACCGGCAGATCCGTGACAATGCACTGAGCCGCTTGCACGAAGCCCCCGAAGATTGGTTCCTGAGCTTGAACATCTCGCCGCGCTGGATCAATCGCCTGCGCCCGGGCCAAGCCTTGCCGAGCCTGAAGCAGATCCACAGCCATGGCGTCGACCCGCGACGCATCGTGTTCGAGATCACCGAACTGGGCGGCGACATCCAGCGCCTGGCCGACGTGGTGGTGCGTTATCGCGAGGCCGGCGCGCGCATTGCCATCGATGACTTTGGCGCTGGCTATTCGCAGCTCGACCGGGTGCTGGCATTGCAGCCGGATATTCTCAAGCTGGACATGCGCCTGTTCCAGGCCGCCGCCCGCGGCGGCCCGAGCAGCGAAGTGGTCAGGGCATTGGCGCAAATGGCGGAGAAGACCGGCTGCTGGATCATCGCCGAAGGCGTGGAAACCGAGGCGCAGTTAAGCTTCGCCCTGGAGTGTGGTTCTCGCTATGTGCAGGGCTATCTGTTTGCCCAAGCGCAGTTGGACTGGTTCGCCGCCGACGCCTTTGTCTCGCGCTTCGCCCAATTGCGCACAGCGTATGTCCAACAAAAGCTCGCAGAGCGTGGGCGCATCATGCAATTGCGCCAGCAATTGGCCGAGCTGATGAACATCCTGCAAACCTGGGCGCAGGCCCAGGCGCCGCTGAGCCAGTTGCCGCAACTGCCGGCCTTTCCCTGGCTGCTGCGCTTCTACCAGTGCGACCGGCATGGCACCCAGCTGACCCCCAACTTCGAGTGGCGCCAGGACGCCTGGCAGGCCGACAGTCGCTACCTGGGCCACAACTGGTCGTGGCGCCCGTACTTCTATCACCTGCTGGCCGAGGGTTGGGAGGAGCGGCGCCTGACCCTGTCTTCGACCTACCGCGACGCGACCACCAATCAGTATTGCCTCACTGCCGGACAATTCTTCGATAACGGTCAGCGTTTGCTGTTAATCGATATCGAGGCGGCCGGGCTGTAGATTTTCGCTTGCCCAGGCCGCGCTGAACCGGGAAGCTGAGAGGGTCATTCACCGTACGGAGAGTACCCGCCTTGGATTGGCCCACCCTGCTGACTCGCGAACGTCTTGGCAAACCGCTGCACAGCCCGGAAGAACTGGGGCGTAGCCCGTTTCACAAAGACCACGACCGTATTATCTTCTCCGGCGCCTTTCGCCGCCTGGGCCGCAAGACCCAGGTGCACCCGGTCTCCAGCAACGACCACATCCATACACGCCTGACCCACTCCCTGGAAGTGAGCTGTGTGGGCCGCTCCCTCGGCATGCGCGTCGGAGAAACCTTGCGCAGCGCCCTGCCCGACTGGTGCGAGCCGAGCGACCTGGGCATGGTGGTGCAATCGGCCTGCCTGGCCCACGACATCGGCAACCCGCCATTCGGGCATTCCGGCGAAGACGCCATCCGCCACTGGTTCCAGCAGGCCGCAGGGCGCGGCTGGCTGGACGACATGAGCAGCGCCGAACGCAATGACTTCCTCAACTTCGAGGGCAACGCGCAGGGCTTTCGTGTGCTCACCCAACTGGAATACCACCAGTTCGACGGCGGCACGCGGCTGACCTACGCGACCCTGGGCACGTACCTGAAGTACCCCTGGACCGCCCGGCACGCGGATTCGCTGGGCTACAAGAAACACAAGTTCGGCTGCTACCAGAGCGAGCTGCCGATCCTCGAGCAGATCGCCCACAAGCTCGGCCTGCCGCAACTCGAGGATCAGCGCTGGGCCCGGCATCCGCTGGTGTATCTGATGGAGGCGGCGGACGACATTTGCTACGCCTTGATCGACTTGGAAGACGGCCTGGAAATGGAGTTGCTGGAGTACACCGAAGTCGAGTCGCTGCTGCTGGACCTGGTGGGCGATGACCTGCCACAGACCTATCGCCAACTCGGCGCCCAGGACTCCCGTCGACGCAAGTTGGCAATCCTGCGTGGCAAGGCCATCGAGCATTTGACCAACGCGGCGGCACGAGCCTTCGTGGAACAGCAAGACGCTTTGTTGGCCGGCACCCTGCCCGGGGATCTGGTGGAGCATATGCACGGCCCGGCCAAACGCTGCGTCCTGGATGCCAAAGACATGGCGCGCAAGAAGATCTTTCAGGACAAGCGCAAGACCCTGCATGAAATCGGCGCCTACACCACCCTGGAGATTCTCCTGAACGCCTTCTGCGGTGCCGCGCTTGAGCAGCATGGCGGGCGCACGCCGTCGTTCAAGAACCGGCGCATTCTCGACTTGCTCGGCAACAACGCGCCGAACCCCGAGTGGCCGTTGCACGCGTCGTTCCTACGCATGATCGACTTTATCGCGGGCATGACCGACAGCTATGCCACCGAGATGGCGCGGGAAATGACCGGACGCTCCAGCCCTCAATAACGAACACGATCACGTCGCCTGTTTCCTGAAAGGAATCTGCCTACAAAGGGAACAGAGCGGCCTGATCGAATTCGCACAACCACCCGATGAATAATCACGCACGCTCCCGGCGACCCTGGCGATCTGTTCCTACGCGCCCCCATCGACGCTTGACTCACCGCGTGGCCCCCAATGCCCAATTACCCACTTCGTATCCTGCTGGTGGAGGATCACCCTTTTCAACTTCTCGCCACCCAATGCCTGCTCAGAAGCTTCGGCTTCGCACGGCTCACGCCAGCCGAAAACGCCGAGCAGGCAATCTGTTTGATGTCACAGGCCGAGGAGCCTTTCGACATTCTCCTCTGTGACCAATGCTTGCCTGACCTGCCAGGACTCGAACTGATTGAAATCGCCAGCCGCCGGCGCTTTACCACGACCGCCATCCTGCTGAGCGGATTGCCCGTGGCGGAACTCGCCAGCCTGATATCCCAAGCGGCGGATCGTGGCCTGCCACTGCTCGGCTATTTATCAAAGCCGCTGAACAAGAATGAACTTGCGCACTTGCTGTGCCCTTTACTCAAGTTACAGATGTAGGAATTAAACATCATGGACTGACGAGAATCGCCGACACCGCACCCGTTAAATCCATGACAGCAACATTTAGCTCACTCACTTCCACAGCACTGACATATCGTTTCACAACGCCTTAGCAGCCGGTAGGCACTTACCTTTTATAACGTAGGACTTTTCCTGTTTTACATCTAGTTCTCCCTCGGCTTATGCTCCTCCCTCCTCTTCTGAGCTAATGTGCCCGCTTTATATGCACTTGCATGGAATGTGATCATGAACTCAGTTTTTATTATCGATGACCACCCCGTTATACGGCTTGCCATCCGAATGTTACTGGAACACGAAGGTTACAAAGTGGTGGGTGAAACGGATAACGGCTGCGACGCCATACAAATGGTCCGAGAATGCCTGCCTGACCTGATTATCCTGGACATCAGCATTCCCAAGCTGGATGGGCTGGAAGTGCTCTGCCGCTTCAACGCGATGAACACGGCGATGAAGACCCTGATCCTGACAGCCCAGTCCCCCACCCTGTTCGCCACACGCTGCATGCGCTCGGGCGCCGATGGTTACGTGTGCAAGGAAGGCGATTTGAGTGAGTTGCTGAGCGCCATTCGCGCGGTGTTGTCCGGCTACAACTATTTCCCGAGCCAGGCACTGAACAGCAATGGTGTAGACGGCGGGGACTCCCAGGAACTCGAATTGTTCAAGACCGTCAATGATCGCGAACTAATGGTCTTGCAACTTTTTGCACAAGGCCGCACCAACAAGGAAATCGCCAAAGGTATGTTTCTGAGTAATAAAACAGTAAGCACTTATAAAAAGCGCCTGATGCAGAAACTTCAAGCCAAATCCTTGGTAGAACTTATCGAGATGGCAAAACGAAACGCGCTAGTGTGAGAAAGCGGATGCCCAGGCGTATAAAGGACTATCTGATTACATTGAGTGCCGGCTTGTGCTTCAGCACCGTCGTGCTCGCGAACCACCCAGCGGACCCGGAACACTTCACCTTGTTGAGCCGTGCAGGCTCGGTTCAACTGGAAACCCACCTGAACAAGGCCCAACGCCAATGGCTGGAAAACAAGCGCGAGTTGGTGCTGGGCACCGCCTCCCCTGATTATCCACCCTTCGACCTCACGTCCAGCGGCCGCGACTACGAGGGACTCACCGCCGATTACGCCGGCCTGCTGGCCAAGGCACTGGCCCTGCCGATGAAAGTCTTGCGCTACCCCTCCCGAGAAGCGGCGATCCGCGCCCTTGAAACGGGGGAAATCGACTTGCTGGGATCGTCCAATGGCTTTGAGGCGGCAAATCCGAACCTCACGCTGTCTGAACCCTATGCAGTGGACCAGCCGGTACTGGTCACCCGTGAAGGCGAGACCCGCAGCCTCAAGGATGGCCTGGCCGGGATGCGCTTGGCTTTGGTCTACCACTACCTGCCACTGGGCGAAGTAGAAAAGCTTTACCCGCAGGCGAGCATCCGCGTCTATCCCTCTTATCAAAATGCCTTGAATGCGGTGGCATTCGACCAAGCGGACGTGTTTCTCGGCGATACCATTTCCACCCATTACATGATCAACAAGGGCTACCTGAAGAATATCCGCATGGCCAATTTCGGCAAGCACGAGGCCTATGGGTTCAGCTTTGCCATCCCCCAGCAGCAGCGCACCTTCTTAAGTATCGTCGATGCGGTAATGACAGCCGTGCCTACCGCTGAACGCGAAGCGATCGCCAAGCGCTGGAGCGCCGGCAGCGACATCCTGCTGACCGACGAGAAACTGCAACTGACTCAACGTGAGGAGCGTTGGTTGAAGGACCACCCGGTGGTCAAAGTGGCAGTGAACGAAACCTTCGCGCCCTTGACGTTCTTCGATGCCGACGGCAATTTTCGTGGCATTACCGCCGATTTGCTGGAGTTGGTTCGCCTGCGCACCGGACTGCGTTTCGACATTCAGCGCGGGCGTGACGTGAATGCGATGATCGAACAGGTGGCCGCCGGCAAGGTCGATATCATCGGCGCAATCGTGCCCAGCGCTGAACGGGAAGCGCAACTGAACTTCAGCCGACCTTACCTGGAAAACTCCTACGTACTGCTGACACGTAAAGAGCCCGATGCGCCCTCGAGCCTGGAGCAGATGGCCGGCAAGCGCTTGGCGATCACCCCGGGCAACCCTCTGGAACCCGTCCTGCGCCGCGACTTTCCACAGATCCAACTGGTACAAGCCAGCGATACTTTCAAGGCCTCCGAAATGCTGGTCCAAGGGCACGTGGAAGGTGCGGTGAACTCTCTAGTGGTCGCCAACTATTTCCTGTCGTCCCAGGTGTTCCAGGACAAACTGCAGATCAGCACCACTATCGGCACCTTTCCAGCCACGTTTGCCCTGGCCACAGCGCGCAGTGCCACCGAACTCAGCTCGATTCTCGACAAGGCCTTGCTAAGCATTGCCCCGGATGAACTGGGGGTCAACAGTCGCTGGCGAGGCTACACCTCCGCCTCCGATAGCTACTGGCGCAACTATCACCAACTGATCGCACGCATCATTATCGGTACCGGGCTTTTGCTGTTGGTTTCCCTGTGCTGGAACGCCTACATGCGTCGCCAGATCAAACACCGCAAGATGGCCGAACGCGCGCTCAGTGACCAGTTCGAGTTCATGCGCGCGCTCGTCAATGAAACCCCGCATCCGATCTACGTGCGAGACCGTAAAGGCCTGCTGCAGACCTGCAATGACAGCTACCTGCAGGTCTTCGGCGTCAAGCGCGAGGATGTGATCGGCAAAAGCGCCATCCAGATGAGCGAGGCCCTTCAAACCGACGCGGTTCAATATCACGCCGATTACCAGCGGGTGATGGCCGAAGGCAACCCGCTGATCCTTGATCGCACCCTGTATATCCGCGGAAAAAAACTGACGATCTACCACTGGATCCTGCCATACCGCGACTCTACCGCAGAGGTGCAGGGCATCATTGGTGGCTGGATTGACATCAGCGAGCGGCGCCAATTGTTCGACGAAATCCGTGCCGCCAAAGAGCGCGCCGACGAAGCCAACCGGGCCAAGAGCACATTCCTCGCCACCATGAGCCATGAAATCCGCACACCGATGAACGCGGTGATCGGCATGCTCGAACTGACCCTCAAGCGCGCCGACCAAGGCCACCTTGATCGCCCGGCGATCGAAGTGGCGTACAACTCGGCCAAGGACCTGCTGGAACTGATCGGCGATATACTCGACATCGCGCGCATCGAATCCGGCCGCCTCAGCCTGGCGCCGGAGCGCGTGAACCTGCGAGAAGTGATCGAGTCGGTGGTGCGTGTGTTCGACGGCCTGGCCCGCCAGAAAACCCTCAGCCTGTCCCTTGAGTTCAAGCCCAACCTGGATGACACCGATGTGTTGATCGACCCGCTGCGGTTCAAGCAGGTACTGTCCAACCTCGTCAGCAACGCGATCAAGTTCACCGAGCGCGGCCAGGTCAAAATCAAGGTTGAGGTATTGCCCACAGCACTGGCGCAGCAAGTCGAGATGAAACTGGTGGTCGAGGATACCGGGATAGGCATCAGCCGGGATGACCAGTTACGCCTTTTCGAACCCTTTGCCCAGGCCGACAATTCCGGGCTGCTCGCCAGGAGCGGTGCAGGCCTTGGGCTGGTGATCTGCCGCAGCCTGTGTGAAATGATGGGCGGGCAACTGAGCCTGAGCAGCGTGCCCATGGTGGGCACTCAGGTGCATGTCAGCTTGAACATGACGCGCCTGCAGCCGGAACAGGCAACGGTCGAACCGAAACCCGAAGCCCCTGCGACCGCGCCAGTGCTCAATGTGCTGGTGGTGGACGATCATCCCGCCAACCGCTTGCTGATGTGCCAGCAACTGGGTTACCTGGGACACCAGTTCACCGCCGCCCAAAACGGCGCCACCGGTTTCCAGGCCTGGCGCCAGGAACGCTTCGACCTGATCATCGCCGACTGCAACATGCCCATCATGAATGGCTACGAGCTGAGTCGCTCGATCCGGGAATACGAACAGCGTGAGCAACTCGCGCCGTGCGTGGTACTGGGTTTTACCGCCAATGCCCAGCCCGAAGAGAAGCAACGCTGCGCCGAAGCCGGTATGAACGATTGCCTGTTCAAACCGATCAGCCTGACGGCATTGGAGCGGCAACTGGCGAAGATCGCCCCTCAACACAGCGACCTGCACCTGGACCTCGGCAACTTCGAGGCCCTGACCGGCGGCGATCCACAGTTGAGCTGGCGTTTGCTGGAGGAACTGTTGAGCAGCAGCCGACATGATCGTCAGGAACTAACTGCGCTGATTAGTGCACATGCCTCGCTCCTGGAAATCATTGAGCAGGCTCACAAAATCAAAGGTGCTGCCCGCATTGTTCAGGCGACCCCCTTGGCCAGGCAGTGCGAAACCCTTGAACAAGCCTGTGCCCGCGGTGATGACTGGGCGTTGATTGAAGCCAGTGCGAAAGCCTTGGAAAAGCTCATGCTGGAACTGGAGAGGTTGCTGCAAATGCAGCTTCAAGAACTCGATGCCAGCAAGGGGCGGCTACCGCCCCTTACGTGATCAGCAGTTGGTCAAGCGCAGGAAAATTGCTGCCAGCTGTTCAATGCCCGCCTGGTCCTGAGGGGTAAAACGCGCCAACGACGGGCTATCGAGGTCAAGGACGCCGATCAATTTGCCGTCCTTGACCAGGGGTACCACCAGCTCGCTGTTCGATGCGCTGTCACAGGCGATATGCCCAGGGAACGCATGCACATCCTCCACCCGCTGGGTCTGCCGCGTCGCCGCCGCCGCACCGCACACCCCGCGGCCGAACGGTATGCGCACGCAGGCGATCTGGCCCTGGAACGGGCCAAGTACCAGTTCTTCGTCACGGTTAAGGTAAAAACCGGCCCAGTTCAAATCGTCCAGCTGGTTGAACAGGAAGGCAGAAAACTGCGCACTGTTGGCGATGAAATCTCGCTCATCGGCCAGCAACGACGCCAGTTGCGCGCAGAGCATGGCATAGCCATCAAGGCCAGTACCGGCGCTTTGTAAATCAATCATGGTTGACGTTCCAGTAATTTGAGGCCGACCCAGTAACGAGCGAATTGGTACGCGCAACGACCGTTGCGGTTGCCGCGTCCGGTAGCCCAGCGTACCGCAAGAATGTCTAGCGCTTCATCGCGCTGCCACTGCAAACCGGCCTTGCTCGCCAGTTCGCCGATCCAGTGCTCCACGACATCCAGGAAGTGTTCCTGGGTAAATGGGTAAAACGAAAGCCACAAGCCAAAACGGTCGGACAAGGCGATCTTGTCTTCCACCGCTTCGCTTGGGTGCAACTCACCATCCACGCGTTTCCAGTTGTCATTGTCGCTCTGGTTTTCCGGCACCAAGTGACGGCGGTTGGAAGTGGCGTACAGCAGCACGTTTTCCGGGGCCTGTTCGAGGGAGCCGTCGAGCACGCTTTTCAGCACACGGTAATCGCCTTCGCCTGCCTCGAATGACAGGTCGTCGCAGAACAGGATAAAACGCTGCGGCAGCTTGAGCAGTTGCTCGACCACCCGCGGCAGGTCGGCCAGATGGTCGCGTTCGATCTCGATCAGGCGCAAACCGGCCTTGGCGTGCTGCGCCAGCAATGCGCGCACCATTGACGATTTACCCGTGCCACGCGAGCCCCATAGCAGCGCATGATTGGCGGGCAGGCCATCGATGAATTGTTGGGTGTTGCGCGCCAGCGTTTCACGTTGCTTGTCGACACCGATCAGGTCCGACAGGCGCATGTCCAGGCTCACGTCCAACGGCAACAGGAAACCACTGCGGCCTTCGCGCTGCCAGCGGGCAGCCAGGCACTGGTTCCAATCGATGGTTTGGCGTGGTGCGGGCAATAAGGGTTCGAGGCGGGCGAGCACTGCATCGGCCCGCTCAAGAAAGGCACTCAATCGAGAATCCACAATTATTCCTCTGGCAAGTTCTTGCAAAAGATGGCGTATTGGCAGCCCTGCGGCAGACCGCACAAGGCTGCGTAAAAACGATTCATGCCGGGTAAGCCAAAGCCTGTGGATGTTCAGCTATGCTTGCCGGGCGAAGGGAAACGTAAAGTGGTTCAACACTCGATGGATATCAAGTTCGCCCACCGCTTGTCTTATAAACAAGCCAGATTGACTGTGCTGGTCGGTTTCGTGTTGGGAACCTTACTCAGCCTGATCCAAATCGGCATTGATTATGCCAGCGAAGACGCATCCATCAACCGTGAAATTCGCTCGCTGATCGAAATCAGCCACAACCCCGCGTCACGCATCGCCTACAACATCGACGCCGAATTGGCTCAGGAACTGACCCTGGGCCTGCTGCACTCCCCCGCCATCATCCATGCCCAGTTGATCGACAATAATGGCGTGGTACTGGCGGATGTAGACCGGCCGCGTAAAGAAAACACCTACCGCCCCCTCAGCGATTTTCTGTTTGGTGCCAACCGCCAGTTTGAAGATCAGCTGTTCCTGAACCCTATGCCCAACGAGTCCCTCGGCGTGCTACGTCTGGACGTGGACACTTATGCCTTTGGCAGCCGCTTCCTGCGCCGTGCCGAGATCACCCTGCTCAACGGGTTTACCCGCAGCCTGCTGCTGACCGGCATCCTGCTGGGTCTGTTCTACGTCATGTTGACCCAGCCACTGGTGCGCATTATTCGCGAGCTGAGCAACCGCAGACAGGCACGCCTGGATTGCCCGCCGGGCCATGAACACGACGAAATCGGCGTACTGGTGAATGTTGCCAACCAACAATTCGAAAACATGGAGACGGAGATCCAGCAACGCCGCCACGCGGAAGATCGACTGACCGAATACCTGGGGCAATTGGAGGACATTGTCTCCGCGCGCACCCTGGAGCTCAAGGCCAGCAACCAGCGGCTGAGCCAGTCCAACGACGAATTGGAGGCGGCGAAGATGCATGCATTGGGCATGGCCCAGGCGCGTGCGGCGTTCCTGGCCAACATGAGCCATGAAATTCGCACCCCGCTCAACGGCCTGCTGGGGATGATCGCACTGTCGCTGGACAGCCCGCTCAACGCCGAACAGCGTCAGCAACTGTCTATCGCCCATGACTCGGGCAAAGTGCTGGTGGAGTTGCTCAACGATATCCTCGACCTGTCCAAGTTCGATGCTGGCCAACTGGAGCTGGAACGCATCCCTTTCGACCTCGGCTCGCTGGTGGAGGACACCGCTAACCTGCTGTCACAAAACGCGGCGCCGAGTGTGGAACTGACCTGCCTGATCGACCCGCAGTTTCCCGCCCAGGTGCTGGGCGACCCGACCCGTGTGCGGCAAATCGTCAGTAACCTGCTGTCCAACGCCTTGAAGTTCACGCGCTTCGGCCGGGTCGATGTGCGCCTCAGCGCGCTGGATGGCCGAGTGCGCATCGAGGTCTGTGATACCGGCATCGGCATTGCGCAGGAAGCCCAGGTAAAGATTTTCCAACCGTTCACCCAGGCCGGAGCCGGTATCACACGCCAGTTTGGCGGCACGGGTCTCGGCTTGGCGTTGACGCACAACCTGTGCGAAGCGATGCAAGGCCGACTGAGCATCAGCTCGGAGGTCGGCTTCGGCAGCCAGTTCTGCGCCGACCTGCCGTTGCCGATCCATTTGCCCGCCGTTCAACAGGTGCCGCTCAAGGGTGAGGTGATCGCCATTACCAGTGCCGGCAGCGGCCTGACGGAACTGCTGACCACCCTCCTGCCCCACTGGGGGCTGACACCCCACTGCTACCCGCGTGATGAGGATTTAAGCGGGCAAACGCCGGACTTGCTGATCACCGACTGCCCCGAATGCTTATTCCGCCTGCGGCCTTCCATCACCGCGCCGATCCTGCTGGTGACCGCCTATGGCAATTTCATGCCCAGCGAAGAAGTCGCGGCACTGGGGCCGTTGCAACAACAGGCGCGCCCGCTGAGCCGCAATGCGTTGTATCAAATCCTGGAACGTAACTTGCGCAGCGATAACCAACTCATCCTTGATCCCATCCAGATGGAAGCCGTGCCCCTGGCACGCCGGGCGCGCATCCTGCTGGTGGAGGACAACGCGGTCAACCAACTGGTCGCCAAAGGCATGCTCAACAAACTGGGGTGTGAAGTGATCGTGGCCGCACACGGTGGGGAGGCGCTCAAGTTTCTTGAAGAACAACACTTCGACATGGTGTTGATGGACTGCAATATGCCGGTGATGGACGGTTACGAAGCCAGCCGGCAGATTCGTCGCAGCGGCCGCTGGCCGGACCTGCCAATCGTCGCGTTGACCGCCAACGCCCTGTCCGAAGAGCGCGAGCGTTGCCGGGCCGCGGGCATGAATGACTACCTGGCCAAGCCGTTTCGGCGCGAGGAACTCAGCGGTTTGCTGGACTTGTGGGTGCCGAAGACGACAAGTCTCTGACCTGCAGCAGCAACTGGTCCAAGCCGTCGCGCAAGGCATCGGCCTGGTTCAGGTCGATGCCGCTGTCGCACAGCAGCCGAGTCTTGAGCGCATGGGCCTGGACGCGCAACTGCACACCGCTTTCGCTGAGGCTCAGGTGCACTTCCCGCTCATCCTTGGCGCTGCGCTGGCGCTTGACCCACGTAAGGTGCTCAAGGCGCTTGAGCAACGGCGTCAGCGTGCCCGAATCCAGCATCAAGCGCTCGCCCAACGCCTTGACCGTGGGTTGCGCGGGGGCTGTGTCGTGCCATTCCCACAACACCAGCATCACCAGGTATTGCGGGTAGGTCAGGCCCAGTTGATCCAGCATCGGCTTGTAGGCGCGGGTCACCGCCCTGGACGCGGCATAGAGCTTGAAACACAGCTGGTTATCGAGGGCCAGGGATACACTCATTTGAGCAGGGCTTCGATCTCTTGAGTCAGGTCCTGCGGCTTGGTGGTCGGGGCAAAACGCTTGACTACCTGGCCTTCACGACCGATGAGGAACTTGGTGAAGTTCCACTTGATGCCTTTGGAGCCGAGCAGGCCCGGCGCCTGTTGTTTCAGTTGCACGAACAGCGGGTGGGCATCGCTGCCGTTCACGTCGATTTTCTTGAACAGCGGGAAGCTGACGCCGAAATTCAGCTCGCAGAATTCGGAGATCGCCCCTTCGTTACCCGGTTCCTGCTTGCCGAACTGGTTGCAAGGGAAACCCAATACCACCAGCCCCTGGTCCTTGTACTGCTGCCAGAGTTGCTCCAGTCCCTTGTACTGCGGGGTAAAGCCACACTTGCTGGCGGTGTTCACCACCAGGATGGCCTTGCCGGAAAAATCGGCCAAGGTCTTTTGCTCACCTTTGATGGTGGTGCAAGGGATGCTCAGCAGGTTGTCATTCATGGCAGTGCCTTGATAAGGGGGAGAGAGGGATAAACATAGTAGGCAATTCAATTGCGTGCAATTTGATTGACCGCATTGATATCCCATTATCACCTCCCCCTGTAGGAGCCAGGCTTGCCGGACGCCTACAGAGGTTTTATCAACGCGGGACGAGGTCCAGGCACACCGAATTGATGCAATAACGCAGGCCAGTCGGCGGCGGACCGTCGGGGAATACATGGCCCAGGTGGGCATCGCATTTGGCGCAGGTGACTTCGGTGCGGATCATGCCGTGGCTGACGTCACGGATTTCGATCATCGCGCTGTCGGCAATCGGCGCGTAGAAACTGGGCCAGCCGCAGCCGGAATCAAACTTGGTGGTCGAATCGAACAGCGGCTCGTTGCAGCAGATGCAGTGGTACACACCGTCCGTCTTGGTGGCGTTGTACTTGCCGCTGAAAGGTCGCTCGGTACCCTTGAGACGACATACGTTGTACTGCTCGGGGTCGAGCATGGCTTTCCATTCATCAATGGTCTTCTGCAGCTTTTCCATCGGTACACCTCGGCAACTGAAAAAGCCTGATCTGTGTCTTTTCCGTAGATCAGGCGGCACGTATGATTGCGCCTCTTCAAAACGCCAGTCTGGCACCCGCGCTACCGGCATTCAAACGTATTTATGGGGGCGGCCCCGCGGGATTCACAGTACGGTAGTGTCCACACCGTCTGGATCGTTCATTTTCAGGATCACATCGCCATGCAGGTCAGCAAATCGAACAAGCTCGCCAACGTCTGCTATGACATTCGCGGCCCAGTGCTCAAGCACGCCAAACGCCTGGAAGAGGAAGGCCATCGCATCCTCAAGCTGAACATTGGCAACCCGGCGCCCTTTGGTTTCGAAGCGCCGGACGAGATCCTCCAGGACGTGATCCGCAACCTGCCCACCGCCCAGGGCTACAGCGACTCCAAAGGCCTGTTCAGCGCGCGTAAAGCGGTGATGCAGTACTACCAGCAAAAGCAGGTCGAAGGTGTTGGCATCGAAGACATCTACCTGGGCAATGGCGTGTCCGAGCTGATCGTGATGTCCATGCAGGCCCTACTCAACAATGGCGACGAAGTGCTGGTGCCGGCGCCGGACTACCCGCTGTGGACCGCCGCCGTGACCCTGTCCGGTGGCCACCCGGTGCACTACCTGTGTGACGAAGGCGCAGACTGGTTTCCGGACCTGGCCGACATCAAGGCCAAGATCACCCCAAACACCAAGGCCCTGGTGATCATCAACCCGAACAACCCGACCGGCGCCGTGTATTCCAAGGAGGTGTTGCTGGGCATGCTCGAACTGGCGCGCCAGCACAATCTGGTGGTGTTCTCCGACGAGATCTACGACAAGATCCTCTACGACGACGCCGTGCACATCTGCACCGCGTCGCTGGCGCCAGACCTGCTGTGCCTGACCTTCAACGGCCTGTCCAAGTCCTACCGCGTGGCGGGGTTTCGCTCCGGCTGGATCGCCATCTCCGGCCCCAAGCACAACGCGCAAAGTTACATCGAAGGTATCGACATACTGGCCAACATGCGCCTGTGTGCCAACGTGCCCAGCCAGCACGCGATCCAGACCGCGCTGGGCGGCTACCAGAGCATCAACGACCTGATCTTGCCCCAAGGTCGCCTTCTGGAACAGCGTAATCGCACCTGGGAACTGCTCAACGCAATCCCGGGCGTGAGCTGCGTGAAACCCATGGGCGCGCTGTACGCCTTCCCGCGCATCGACCCGAAGGTGTGCCCGATTCTCAACGACGAGAAGTTTGTGCTCGATCTGCTGCTCTCGGAAAAACTGCTGGTGGTGCAAGGCACGGCGTTCAACTGGCCGTGGCCGGATCACTTCCGCGTGGTGACATTGCCGCGTGTGGATGACCTGGAGATGGCCATTGGTCGCATCGGTAGCTTCCTCAAGTCCTATCGCCAGTAACGGAAACGGCGCTGTACGATCGACAATCGGTCGTACAGCGAGTATCTGGCAACACTTCTCTGCCCCTTCTCCGTTCCAGCCGTTTGCTGGCGCAGCAAAAGCTATCTCCCCCCTATATTTACTGGGCTGGAAGGTATGGGTGAGCCGATCAAGGCGGCTTTTTCGCGTCGGAAAATCCCTTCAAGGCTCTACATTCAGGCTGTAGGACACAGTTTGAAATAGTCGCTCGGTTGAATCACCCCATGCCGCACCTTATATACCCCGCAGTACGCGACATATTAAGCATGAGGAGAACTCTACAACCATGATGCGCATCCTGCTGTTCTTGGCCACTAACCTTGCGGTCGTGCTGATTGCCAGCATTACCTTGAGCCTTTTCGGCTTCAATGGGTTCATGGCGGCCAACGGGGTTGACCTGAACCTCAATCAGCTGCTGGTTTTCTGTGCGGTCTTTGGTTTTGCCGGCTCGCTGTTCTCGCTGTTCATCTCCAAGTGGATGGCGAAAATGAGCACCAGCACCCAGGTGATCACCCAGCCACGTACCCGGCATGAGCAATGGTTGCTGCAGACCGTCGAGCAATTGTCCCGCGAAGCCGGCATCAAGATGCCCGAGGTCGGGATCTTCCCGGCCTATGAAGCCAACGCATTTGCCACCGGCTGGAACAAGAACGACGCACTCGTTGCGGTCAGCCAGGGCATGCTGGAACGCTTCTCGTACGATGAAGTGAAGGCGGTGCTGGCCCACGAGATCGGCCACGTGGCCAACGGTGACATGGTCACCCTGGCGCTGGTCCAAGGCGTGGTGAACACCTTCGTGATGTTCTTCGCGCGGATCATCGGCAACTTTGTCGACAAGGTGATCTTCAAGAACGAAGAAGGCCGCGGTATTGCCTACTTCGTGGCAACCATCTTCGCCGAAATCGTGCTGGGCTTCCTGGCCAGCGCGATCACCATGTGGTTCTCGCGCAAACGGGAATTCCGCGCAGACGAAGCCGGTGCCCGCCTGGCGGGTACCGGGGCGATGATCGCAGCGCTGCAACACCTGCGCTCCGAACAGGGCCTGCCGGTGCATATGCCGGACAGCCTGACGGCCTTTGGTATCAACGGTGGCATCAAGCAGGGCATGGCTCGCCTGTTCATGAGCCACCCGCCACTGGAAGAGCGTATCGACGCACTGCGTCGTCGGGGCTGATAGCTCGGTAGTGACACCGAAAGGGGCGATCTGATCGCCCCTTTTTCGTGGGTGCGTCTTTGACCATCGCGGCATAGGTATCTACACCTCTAGAGCGAGCCTCTGCTACGCGATATCACATTTAGAATGTGTAGATACCGATGGCCATCGCTAGCAGGGTCAGCACCTGATCATTTGATACCCACGCTCTTCCAGCCGCGTAACGCCGTCCTGCACGAACTTCCAGCTCTCGCCCAGAATGTCTTGCTCTTCCAGTACCTTCAGGGCCCAGTCCGCGCCAAACAGCACCTTCACCTCCTCATCCGTCACCGCAAACGGCGGGCCGGCTTTTTGCGTCTGGTCGTAATCGAGGGTGATCAGCAGCCCCTGGCAACCCGGCCGCAAAAGCGTATTCAGGTGCTCGGCATACTGCGCACGCATCAGCGGCGGCAAGGCGATCAGCGCGGCACGGTCATACAGCGCCGTGCAATCGGCCAGCGCTTCGGCGCCCAGCGCGAAGAAATCGCCGCACCACACTTCGATCAAATCAGCCTGATACACCTTGAACATGCCCCGCTGGGTGATGCGCGGTGTCAGATTCTGCCCAGTGAAGAAGGCTTCCACCGCCTGCTCCGACAGCTCCACGCCCAGCACCCGAAACCCCAGGCTGGCCAGCCACATCAGGTCCAGGCTTTTGCCACACAATGGCACCAGCACTTTGGCGCCCTTGGCGAGTGCCAACTGCGGCCAGTGCCGTTGCAGGTAAGGATTGACCTCGGGCAAATGAAAGCCGATCTGATTGCGCGCCCAGCGCGCCCGCCAAAACTCAGGCTCCATGGATATGCCCCCAAAAATTCGATCAAATGGTGCTAAAACTTATATTAGATTTAGATCAATGATCTGATTAAAGATGGGCCCATGTTAACGCTCAGGACCCCCCTTATGTTCCCCAGCCTGTTTATCTCCCACGGTTCGCCCATGCTCGCCCTGCAACCCGGCGCCAGCGGCCCGGCGCTCCAGCGACTCGCCGCTGAGATGCCACGGCCGAAAGCAATCGTGGTGGTGTCGGCGCATTGGGAGAGCCATGAGCTCATGGTCAGCGGCAACGCCGCGCCTGACACCTGGCACGACTTTGGTGGCTTCCCCCGCGAATTGTTTGCCGTGCAATACCCCGCGCCGGGCGATCCGCAGTTGGCCGGCGAGATAGTCGAGCGGCTGCACGCCGATGGTTTGAATGCACGCCTAGACGACCAACGCCCGTTCGACCACGGCACTTGGGTGCCGCTCTCGCTGATGTACCCGGCGGCAGACATTCCAGTGGTGCAGGTTTCCCTGCCCAGCCGCATGGGCCCTGCTCTGCAGACACGGGTCGGGCATGCGCTTGCCAGCCTGCGCGACAGAGGTGTGCTATTGATCGGCTCGGGCAGCATCACCCATAACCTGGGCGAACTGGACTGGCACGCGGGGCCTGAGAGCATTGAGCCCTGGGCGCGGGATTTCCGGGACTGGGTGGTGGACAAGCTGGCGGCCAACGATGAGAACGCGCTGCACGACTATCGCCGTCAGGCACCGCATGCGGTACGTAGCCATCCAAGCGATGAGCATTTGTTGCCGCTGTACTTTGCACGTGGCGCCGGTGGCGATTTCAGCGTGGCGCACCAGGGGTTCACCATGGGCGCCCTCGGCATGGACATCTACCGCTTCGGCTGACAGACATCTAAATGTGGGGAGCGGGCTCGCTCGCTCCCACATTAACTTGGATACAGATCCAAAACCTCAAATGCCAGACAAAAAAATCCCCGAACCAGTCGGGGATTTTTTATGTGCGATCAATCAGCCCAGAGGCGGATCAATCTTCGCGGTAGCGACGCAGCTTCAACTGCTTACCGGCAACGCGAGTGTCTTTCAGCTTGGCCAGCAGTTTTTCCAGACCATCTTCCGGCAGCTCCACCAGGGAGAAGCTGTCACGGACCTGGATCCGACCGATGGCTTCACGTGCCAGGCCACCCTCGTTGAGGATAGCGCCGAGCAGGTTCTTGGCAGCGATACCGTCACGCGCGCCCAGCGCGGTACGGCAACGAGCACGGCCTTCAGCCAATGGAACCGGAGCGCGACGCTCACGATCACCACGGTCTGGACGGTCGCCAGTACGCTCTGGACGATCACCGCGTGGCGCGTTGTTCGGCACCAGTGGGCGTTCTTTCTCGATGGCTGCCAGGGTCAATGCTTGACCGTTGGTCGCTTTACGCAGCAGGGCTGCAGCCAGGGCACGTGGGGTGCAACCGATATCGGCGGTCAGGCGGTCAAGCAATTCGCCGTGGGTCGATTCAGCGTCAGCCACCAGCGGCGACAGGCTGTTGGTCAGTTTCTTGATGCGAGCATCCAGAACGGCCTGGGCATCCGGCAGGCGGACTTCAGCGACTTTCTGACCGGTAACACGCTCGATCACTTGCAGCATGCGGCGCTCACGTGGAGTCACCAGCAGCAGTGCACGACCTTCGCGACCGGCACGGCCAGTACGGCCGATACGGTGAACGTAGGACTCTGGGTCGTACGGCATGTCAACGTTGAACACGTGGGTGATACGTGGAACGTCGAGACCACGTGCAGCAACGTCGGTCGCCACAACGATGTCCAGACGGCCATCCTTGAGGGAGTCGATCACGCGCTCACGTTGGTTCTGAGCGATGTCACCGTTCAGCGCAGCGGCTTTGTAGCCTTTGGCTTCCAGGGCACTGGCCAGGTCAAGGGTCGCTTGCTTGGTGCGCACGAACATGATCAGGGCGTCGAAGTCTTCGACTTCCAGCAGACTCAATACAGCCGAGGTCTTCTGGTCAGCGTGAACCAACAGGTGAGCCTGTTCGATCGCGGTAACGGTCTGAGTCTTGGTCTGGATCTTCACGTGTTGCGGATCGCGCAGGTGGCGTTCGGCAATGGCACGGATCGACTGTGGCAGGGTAGCCGAGAACAGGACGGTCTGACGGGTTGGTGGCAGCGCCTTGAAGATGACTTCCAGGTCATCCATGAAGCCCAGCTTCAACATTTCGTCAGCTTCGTCGAGAACCAGGTGGTTCACGGTCGACAGGACTTTCTCGTCGCGACGCAGGTGGTCGCACAGACGGCCCGGGGTGGCGACAACGATCTGTGCGCCGTTACGGATTGCTTTCAGTTGCGGGCCCATCGGCGCGCCGCCGTAAACAGCCACAACGGTAACGCCTGGCATTTGCTTGGCGTAGGTTTCAAAAGCGGTTGCTACTTGCAGCGCCAACTCACGAGTTGGCGCCAGGATCAGGGCTTGCGGTTCGCGCTTGGCAGGATCGATGCAGTGCAGGATAGGCAGGGCGAACGCGGCGGTTTTACCAGTACCGGTTTGCGCCTGGCCAATCATGTCCTGGCCGGCCATGATGATCGGGATCGATTGCTGCTGAATCGCCGAAGGTTCTTCGTAGCCGGTCGCGATGACGGCAGCGAGAATGTTCGGGTTAAGATTAAAAGCGGCGAAGCCGCCGGTTTCCTGGGTCATGGGTCTGCCTCTAAGTGCATCCGCAAAGACCCATGCTCCAAAGCTGCGCATGCCGTGTTGAGACTCAAGAGTCGCCCTGGCTGCTTTGTCGGCGGGGATTTGCGAAAACGAATGAATGAAAAAGATTCGTCAAGGAAGAGTCCGCTGTGCGGACGTGCAGCCGAAGCTGACTTCGGGGAATTGCGCTACCTAAACGCGGCCCGGTTAAAGGCCGGCGCGCACTATACCGGAAATAGCTGAAAAAGGGAGCTTTTTTTATCGTAAAGCACTGATAAACCGCGCTGCGTCACAGTCTTTGCAGATAACACGCGTTAGGTCTATTTTTCAAAGGCCCGGCCCTGTTGGTCACAACGCTTAAACGGTTCACCCAACCCTTCCGACCCTTTGGTCTGAAACCCTTCCCCGCGCCCGAGGGCACACCCGATGAATCAAGCCAGCAGCAGCCGCGTCAGCCGAGAACTGCGGGGCCATGTCCTGCTGTTGGGCCTGGACCGGGTAGCCAAACGCAACGCTTTCGACCTGGACCTGCTCAACGAACTGAGCCTGGCATATGGTGAATTTGATCGAAATGCCGATGCGCGGGTGGCGGTGGTATTTGCCCATGGTGATCACTTCACTGCCGGGCTGGACCTGGCCAATGTCAGCGCGGTGATGGCCGTCGGTTGGCAACCACCGCTGGGGGGCTGCGATCCCTGGGGCGTGTTTGCCGGCCCACGTGTGAGCAAACCGGTGATCGTCGCGGCCCAGGGCTACTGCCTGACCATCGGTATCGAGCTGATGCTGGCGGCGGACATCAACCTGTGCGCGAGCAATACGCGCTTTGCGCAGATGGAAGTGCAGCGCGGTATCTTTCCGTTTGGCGGCGCGACGCTGCGCTTTCATCAGGTCGCTGGCTGGGGCAATGCGATGCGCTGGCTGCTGACCGGCGATGAATTCGACGCCCATGACGCGCTGCGCTTGGGTTTGGTGCAGGAAGTAATGGCCAGCGAAGATTTGTTGCCGCGCGCCGTCGAACTGGCTAACCGTATCGCGCGGCAGGCACCGCTGGGTGTGCAGGCCACGTTGATGTCGGCACGGCTGGCGCATATGGAAGGCGAAGCCGTCGCGGCAGCGGCTTTGCCGCCTGTGGTGGATAAATTGCTTAACAGCGAGGATGCCAAGGAAGGTGTACGGGCGATGATTGAGAAGCGGCCGGGGGTGTTCAAGGGTATATGAATAACCTGAATTAGCCGTCGACAGTGATGGCCTCTTCGCGAGCAAGCCCGCTCCCACATTTTGACTGCGTGCATCCTGTAGGAATGCGGTCGAATGTGGGAGCGGCGGTTCGACGCTTCGACTTGCTTGCGAAAGCGTCAGAACAGGCGACTAGGTTGCCGGCCGAATCGCCTTGATCAGCGACTGCAACGAATAGCCCAACCGCGGTGCCAGCGCTTCAGCACGAGCCGAAAGCGCGCCAAGGTCCAGTTCCTGATCCAGCTCCGAAGGCACCAACAGAATCACATTCCCCTCCTTCACCGGCAGTTCCCAGTAATGCCGGTGATACAACCCGCGCAACAACGCCGCACCCAACGGTTTGCCATCGTCGGTGGCCCATTGGTTGATCACCAGCCAGCCGCCGGGGTTGAGTTTTTTCTGGCAGCTTTCCAGGAAGGTCCAGGCCAGGTGCCCGACGCCGGGGCCGACGTCGGTGTAGAGGTCGACAAAAATCAGGTCGGCCGACTCAGCCGTGTCGAGCAATTGCAGCGCGTCGCCGACGCGGATATACAGCCGTGGGTCATCGTCCAGCCCCAGGTATTCGATGGCCAGGCGAGGCACGTCGGGACGCAACTCGATGGCCTCCACGTCTTCCAGCGGCAGGAACTTAAGGCACGCCTGGGTCAGCGTACCGGCGCCCAGGCCGAGGAACAGTGCGCTTTCCGGCTGCTCATGGCACAACGCGCCGATCAGCATCGCGCGGGTGTAGTCGTACTCCAGCCAGCTCGGGTCAGCCGTGAACACGCAGCTTTGCTCGATGGCATCGCCGAACTCGAGAAAACGGTAATCGGCCACTTCGAGCACACGGATCATGCCGAAATCATCATGGACTTCGGCGAGCAGGCGCTCGACACGCTCCTCGGTCATCATTACTCCTAAAGGGTTTGCTGCACGGCAAAGGCGTGATTGTCGGCCAACCGGCGGCAACAGGTCACGCACTAATTGCTGATAACATTGGCGCCCGACCGTCAATCAACAATCGAGTGCATGATGAGCCAACCCTGGAGCCCCGACAGCTGGCGCGCCCTGCCGATCCAGCAACAACCCCAGTACCCGGACGCTGCGCACCTGCTGCACGTGGAGCAGAGCCTGGCCAGCTACCCGCCGCTGGTGTTTGCCGGGGAAGCCCGCGAGTTGCGTCGCCAGTTTGCCGAAGTGACCCAGGGACGCGCGTTCCTGCTGCAAGGTGGCGACTGCGCCGAGAGCTTTGCCGAATTCTCCGCCGCGAAAATCCGCGACACCTTCAAGGTGTTGCTGCAGATGGCCATTGTGATGACCTTCGCCGCCGGCTGCCCGGTGGTCAAAGTCGGGCGCATGGCCGGCCAGTTCGCCAAGCCGCGTTCGGCCAACGACGAGACCATCGACGGCATCACCCTGCCCGCCTATCGCGGCGATATCGTCAACGGCATCGGTTTCGATGAAAAAAGCCGCGTGCCGGACCCGGACCGCTTGTTGCAGTCCTATCACCAGTCCACCGCCACCCTCAACCTGTTGCGCGCGTTTGCCCAAGGCGGGTTTGCCGACCTGCACCAGGTGCACAAGTGGAACCTGGACTTCATCGCCAACTCCGCCCTGGCCGAGAAGTACAGCCAACTGGCCGACCGCATCGATGAAACCCTGGCCTTCATGCGCGCCTGCGGCATGGACAGCTCGCCGCAACTGCGCGAAACCAGCTTCTTCACCGCCCACGAAGCGCTGCTGCTCAACTACGAACAAGCCTTCGTGCGCCGTGACAGCCTGACCAACGACTACTACGACTGCTCGGCGCACATGCTGTGGATCGGCGACCGTACGCGCCAGTTGGACGGTGCCCACGTCGAATTCCTGCGCGGGGTGAACAACCCGATCGGCGTCAAGGTCGGGCCGAGCATGAACCCGGATGACTTGATCCGCTTGATCGACATCCTCAACCCGGACAACGACCCCGGCCGTCTCAACCTGATCGCGCGCATGGGCGCCGGCAAGGTCGGCGACCACCTGCCAGGCCTGATTCGTGCGGTGCAGCGCGAGGGCAAGCAGGTGCTATGGAGCTCCGATCCGATGCATGGCAACACCATCAAGGCCAGCAGCGGCTACAAGACCCGCGACTTTGCGCAGATCCTGGGCGAGGTGAAGGATTTCTTCCAGGTGCACCAGGCCGAGGGGACGTATGCCGGCGGGATTCATATCGAAATGACCGGGCAGAACGTCACCGAATGCATCGGCGGCGCGCGGCCGATTACTGAAGATGGTTTGTCGGACCGCTATCACACCCATTGCGACCCGCGGATGAATGCCGATCAGTCGCTGGAGTTGGCGTTTTTGATTGCCGAGACCTTGAAGCAGGTCAAGCGCTGAGATTTAAGTTGCCTTTAGGGCGCCATCGGGGACAAGCCCCGATAGCGCCCTAAAGCACAACATCCAAGCTGATCATTGCAACGCTTAACCGGTCGGCACTCGGCCTTTGGCAATTGAGCAGCACCTGCTCCAACCCCAGCCAATCAGCCATCTGCCGCAGATTCAGCGCCAGCGCCAACATCCCCTCCTCATCAAGCCCCGGCTCTTCCTCATGCACCGCATGCACCGCCAAACGCCCATTGGCGCGTTCGGCGCGCAAGTCGATGCGCGCGGCGATCCGCTCGTTGTGCAAAAACGGCAGCACGTAATAGCCGTAGACGCGTTTGTCCTGTGGCGTGTAGATCTCCAAGCGGTAACGGAAATCAAACAAGCGCTCGGTGCGGCTGCGTTCCCAGATCAACGAATCGAATGGCGACAGCAATGCGCTGGCCGCGGCTTTGCGCGGCACTTTGGGTTCGGGCAGGCAGTACGCCGGCTGTTTCCAGCCTTGCACCTGGCAGGTCAGCAATTGGCCGTCCTCGACCAATTCGGCAAGGCGATTGCGGCTGTCGGCAGGGTCCAGGCGAAAATAATCGCGCAGGTCTTTTTCCGTACCCACACCTAACGCTGTCGCACTGTGCAACAACAAGCCGCGCTGGGCTTCAGTTTCAGTCACAGAGGCTTGAAGCATCTCGCGGGGGATCACCCGTTCCGGCAAATCATAGAGCCGCTCAAACCCACGCCGCCCTGCGACAGTCACGAGGCCAGCAGCAAACAGCCATTCCAGCGCGTGTTTTTCATCACTCCAATCCCACCACGGGCCCGCGCGCTCTTCGCGGGTCGACAGGCTGCCGGCACCCAGTGCACCCTGTTGTTCAACGGTCTGCAAAACACGCTGGATGGTGGCCTGCTGCTCCCGACCAAAACGCGCCATCTGTGAATAGATACCCTGCCCCTGCTGCGCCCGCACCATGCGCCAACGCATCAACGGGTAAAGCGCCAGCGGCAATAGTGACGCCTCATGCCCCCAGTATTCGAACAACGAACGCCGCCGGCCCTGGCTCCAGGCCGCCTGTTCAAGGAGCAAAGGGGAGTAATTGCCCAATCGGGAAAACAGCGGCAGGTAATGCGAGCGCACCACGGCGTTCACCGAGTCGATCTGCAACACGCCGAGGCGTTCAATCATCCGGTTGAGCTGCGCAGCCTTAATCAGCGCAGGCGCCTGGCGCCCGGAAAAACCCTGGGCCGCCAGCGCCATGCGTCGAGCTTGCTTGAGTGAAAAAGACAGGTCGGCGGGCATGGGGTTCTCCGTGTGGGCGCGCCACCTACCCTACTGCATCCGCGATCATTTTCGCAGCGGGTCTTGCCAGAAATTCAGGTGTCGCTCCTGCTCTACGTCGCGGCGATTGAGCCCGATATCCTTGAGCGCCTCATCGCTCAAGGTTGCCAGCATCTGCCGCTCCGCGTGGACCACCTGCCAACGGGCGATCTTGTGAAACAGCCCGAAAAATGGACGTTTGACTAGCAATACAAAACCTCTTTGACCTTTCATCTTCTCGCCCTCCCGTGGGGATGGCGCAAGTGTGTGCCCGGGCTTATGATCAATCCAACGAATGTTTCTTATGCAATACATCTCAGAGATTGATCATTTGTCCAGCTTCCCAAGCATCGACACAGAAGTGCTGCGCACCTTCGTCGCCATCGCCGACCAGGGCGGTTTTACCCGCGCCGGGGAATTGGTCAACCGCACTCAATCGGCGGTGAGCATGCAGATGAAGCGCCTGGAAGAAGACGTGTTGCAGCGCAAGCTGTTCGAACGTGATGGTCGCCAGGTACGGCTCACACCCGAAGGCCAGGTGTTGCTGGGGTATGCGCGGCGCATCCTGAAACTGCACAGCGAAGTGTTCAACACCCTGCGTGAGCCGCACATGGTGGGGTTGGTGCGCATCGGCACGCCAGATGACTACGTGATGCGTTTCCTGCCTGGGATTCTGAAGCAGTTTTCCAAGGCCTATCCGCTGATCCAGATCGAGATGCACTGCGAATCCTCACCGGTGCTAATGCAGCGGCGGGATTTGGCGTTGACCGTTGTCAGCCGCGAGCCAGGCAATGAAATCGGTGAGCTGTTGCGCACAGAACGCATGGTCTGGGCGGCAGCGCCATGCTTTTGCACGGACGAGCATGAAGCCCTGCCACTGGCGATGTCCGGTGCCGATTGTCTCTACACCCAGTGGGCGCGGTCGGCATTGGAGGCGGCCGGGCGCGATTATCGCCTGGCCTATCACAGCTCCAACGTGGCGGCGATCCAGGCGGTGGTCAACGCCGGCCTGGCGGTGATGGTCAGCATGGAAAGCCTGGTGACTGACGACCTGCGCGTGCTTGGCAAGGACGAGGGCCTGCCACCTCTACCCTCGATGAACCTGCACTTGTTGCGCAACCCACAGATGAATTCGCCCATGACCGAATGCCTGGCGGACTACATCCTCGAAGGTTTCAGACTTTAAAGGTCAGCATCACCGCGCACACCACCAGGAAGCCACAGAACAAGCCGCGCAACACACGCTCCGGCAGCGCATGCGCCACCTTCACCCCCCAACTGATACTGAGCAAACCGCCGACGGCCAACGGCACGCCGATCATCCAGTCCACTTCCTGGTGCCAGGCGTAGGTCACCAGCGTTACGCCGGTGCTGGGCAGCGCCAAGGCCAGCGACAATCCTTGCGCGATCACTTGGCTGGTGCCAAACACGCTGGTGAGTACCGGCGTGGCGACCACCGCGCCCCCCACGCCAAACAAACCGCCCATAGAGCCGGACGCCGCACCCAATACGCCCAGCCAGGGCCAGGAGTAACGCATCTGCGCGCTCGGGGGTGCGTTGCGGGTGAACATGCGCAGCAGATTATAGGCCGCCAGCACCCCCAGAAAGACGATAAAGCCGATGCGCATCGCCCCCGCATCCAGGCCCACCGCCCAGATCGAACCGAGCCAGGCAAAACTGAAACCCATGATCCCCAACGGCAGCGCATGCCGCAGTTCGATGCGGTTACGTTGGTGATAGCGCCACAGCGCAAGCATCACGTTGGGCACCACCATCACCAGCGCCGTACCCTGGGCCAGTTGTTGATCCAGGCCGAACAATACACCCAGCACCGGGATCGCAATCAGCCCGCCACCAATGCCAAACAGGCCACCCACCGTGCCGAGGGCTGCGCCCAAGATCAAATACATCACTACATCCAACACTGCGCGTTACTCCTCAATCCCATGCCTTGCATGCTACGCAGTCGGCTATGGCGTGGAAACGCACAGCAACGCACAATGGCTGTGCCAATCTCGCATAAGCGTTTGTGTAATGAACCCGAATACCTTGACCGATCAGCTTGGCCTGTTTCTCGATGTACTGGAGACCGGCAGCTTTTCCGCCGCCGCACGTCGCCACCCGCTGACGCCCTCAGCGGTGGCACGGCGCATCGACAGCCTGGAAAGCTCAGTGGGCAGCCGCCTGTTCCAGCGCAGCACCCACGCGGTGGTGCCGACCCCGGCAGGCCTGGCATTTGCCGAGCGGGCGCGACGGATTGTCAGCGAGTTGCAATTGGCGCGCGCCGAAGCGGTGTCCCTCAGCCATGCGCCGGAAGGCTTGATTCGCGTGGATGCGCCGGCAGCGTTTGGGCGACGGCATCTGGCACCGGTGATTGCAGATTTTCTCAATGTGTATCCGGGGCTGGACGTGCACCTGCATTTGATCGACAGCTTTGTGGATATGCAGGGCGCGCACCTGGGCAAGGTCGATCTGGTGCTGCGCGCCGGGCATATCGTCGACACCCGGCTGATTGCCACGCCCCTGGCAAGCATCGTACGCATCGCCTGCGCCAGCCCGGCCTATCTGAAAAGCCGTGGCACGCCGCTGCATCCTCGCGAGCTAAGCGAACACGACGGGCTGGACTGGGATGGCTTGGCGCCGATGTTCGCCTGGCGCTTTGAGCTGGATGGGCGCCGCGCGACCTATCGCCCGCAGCGCATCCGCATGAGCGCCAACAACGCTGAAGCCTTGCTGTCCGGCGCGCTGGCGGGGCTGGGGATTGCCCATCTGCCCACATGGCTCGCCAGTGAGTACCTGGTGCGCGGAGAGCTGTTACCGTTGTTTTGCGAAAACGGCCTGCCCAGCCCCGAGACCACCGGGATCTATGCGCTGCGCCTGGAGCAGCAACCCAATGCACGTAGCCGTTTGTTGCTGGAATACCTCAAAACCCGTTTCAGCCCAGTGCCGCCCTGGGATCTGGCATTGCAAAGCGGCTTGGTCTGACCGCCCGGACGGAATTATCTGGCGCATTAAAGAATTGCACGCTAGATTCCAGCCAAGACACGCTTTTTCGAGGCCCCGCCATGAGCAAAAACCCTGATCCGTGCGAATCGCTGCTGCTGGACAACCAGTTGTGCTTCGCCCTGCACTCCACCTCGCTGCTGATGACCAAGGTCTACAAGCCGTTGTTGCAGGCCCTGGGCCTGACCTACCCGCAATACCTGGCGATGATGGTGCTGTGGGAACAGGATGGTTTGACCGTCGGCGAAATCAGCAGCCGCTTGCTGACCGATCCGGGCTCCCTCACCCCGCTGCTCAAGCGCCTGGAGGTCGAAGGCCTGCTCAGCCGAACACGCAGTCGTGAAGATGAGCGCGTGGTGGTGGTGGAATTGACAGACGCCGGCCGGGCGTTACAGGACAAGGCCATGGGGATACCTCAGTGCATTCTGGGCGCCAGCGGCTTGGAATTGGACCAGTTGCGCAAGCTACAAGGCGACTTGATTGCGTTGCGTGCCAACCTGCAAGCCAGCCTCTAACGCGGTAGACCCGCCATCAAAAATCTAAAATGTGGGAGCGAGCTTGCTCGCGAAGGCGGTATGTCAGTCGATTGATTCAGTGACTGATCCACCGCTATCGCAGGCAAGCCAGCTCCCACATTTCGTTTGTGGCGCCAGAAAACGACGCATTGCGAACTTTTTTATAAATTTATCTTGCGCACTAAACATTAGCGCTATATATTCACCTCACCAACTACTTAGCGCGCAAACATTTAGCGCTACAAGCCAAGAGGAAAACACCATGCAAACGCTCTACACCGCAGTAGCCACCGCCACCGGCGGCCGTGATGGTCGTGCTGTTTCCAACGACAACATCCTCGACGTCAAACTCTCCACGCCCAAAGAACTCGGCGGTGCCGGTGGCCAAGCCACTAACCCTGAACAACTGTTCGCTGCCGGCTACTCGGCCTGCTTTATCGGTGCGCTGAAATTCGTCGCCAGCCAGACCAAACGCAAGATCCCGGATGATGCCTCGATCACTGCCCACGTCGGCATTGGCCAGATCCCCGGTGGTTTCGGCCTGGATATCGACCTGCACATCAGCCTGCCGGGCCTGGCCCTGGACGATGCGCAAAGCCTGGTCGACGCGGCTCACCAAGTCTGCCCGTACTCCAACGCCACCCGTGGCAACGTCGATGTGCGCCTGCACGTGACCGTCTAATGACCTTGGCCGCCCCTGGAGAAAGACATGAACACAATGGGTAAAACGCTCACCGGAACCCTGCTCGCCCTGTCCATCACCCACGCCTTTGCTGCGACGGGTGATGTGGAACACAACACCCAGGCCTTCCTGGATGCCTTGAACGCCGGCACCGGTAAACCGATAGAGCAACTGACGCCAAAGGACGCCCGTGCCGTACTCACTGGCGCCCAGGCCGGTGTCAAGCTGACCTTGCCCACCGCGGATGTGAGCCAGAAGACCATTCAGGTCGATGGAAAGCCGCTGGACCTGACCATCGTGCGTCCGGCCGGGGTCAAGGGCACATTGCCGGTATTCATGTTCTTCCACGGTGGCGGCTGGGTGCTGGGGGATTACCCGACCCACGAACGCCTGGTGAGGGGTTTGGTGGCGGGCTCGGGTGCGGTGGCGGTGTTCGTCAACTACACGCCTTCGCCGGAAGCGCATTATCCGGTGGCGATCAACCAGGCCTACGGCGCCACTAAATGGGTGGCCGAGCACGGCAAAGAGATCAATGTCGATGGCAAGCGCCTGGCGGTAGCCGGCAACAGTGTCGGCGGCAATATGGCGGCCGTGGTCAGCCTGATGGCCAAGGACAAGGGCACGCCGGCGATCACATTCCAGCTACTGCTGTGGCCGGTGACCGACGCCAGCTTCGACACGGGGTCCTACAACGAGTACGCCGAAGGGCACTTCCTCACCCGCAACATGATGAAGTGGTTCTGGGACAACTACACCACCGACGCCAACCAACGCGCCGAGATCTATGCCTCGCCGCTGCGGGCCACCACTGCTCAGCTCGAAGGCTTGCCGCCCGCGCTGATCCAGACGGCCGGCGCCGATGTGCTGCGTGATGAAGGCGAGGCCTATGCCCGCAAGTTGGACCAGGCAGGTGTGCCGGTAACCGCCGTGCGCTACAACGGCATGATCCACGACTACGGTTTGCTCAATGTGGTCAGCCAGGTGCCAGCGGTGCGTTCAGCCCTGCTGCAAGCGTCGGACGAACTGAAGCAACACCTGAAGTAATCAATACGACGCGCACGAAAAAGCCCGACACAAGGTCGTAATGCTGTTCACTTAAGCATTTGAGCTCACGTCGAAGCTCCTAGAAAATCCGATGCCAGATATCTGGCATCGGATTTTTTATGTCTGTTCAGCAGCACCTGCTCGACCTCGGCGACCTTTTCAACTTTTCTGACCTGAGTACCTTCACTCAAAATATCCCCGTTGAGTGGGTGGCATCTGCGTTGGATCTCTCCAGTCAGGCAACCATCAGGCGCCGTCGTTTGCCTGCCGATCAAGT